>DATHCU010000122.1:0-4935 GCA_035319385.1 Thermodesulfovibrionales bacterium | reverse complement strand
CTTTTTGAACACCGGTTGAGTGCCACTGGGAAAGTCTTTTTAATATCAGCATGTTTCATGGAAAATGTTATAGTATCACTGAAAGAATTTGTCTTGACTTTACAGGGGACTTTTTCTAAGATTATTAGGGATAGGCATATTTATAATCATAATTAATCTATATGCGAATTTTATCATGAAACTGAAATGGATGCTATCATCAGCCGTCTTCTTGTTCCTAGTTCCTGGCATATTATATGCCAATGGCGTTAGCTCCTCCCACAATCCTAAAAAACATGCATATAAAAAGACGATAAATAGCCACGCGAATCAGCTGCAGCAGGAAGGTAGCTTCAGCAGCAGGAAGAATGCGGAGAATTTTGCGAGAAAACTAAGAAGCGAAGGTCAGGAAGTGGTAATTAAGAAAGGTCTTGGAAAAAATGGAACGACGGCTTACAGAGTCTTCATAAAAAAGAAAAAAGGCGGGCCTGCAGCAATGCGTTCTAACGTAATGGAAAAGCGTAAGATTCTTTCGGAGATAGAAGAACCCGAAGAGACACGCGGCAGCAATAAAAATATTTCTGCAGAGACCGTGGCCCCGGCGGGCAGCTTGGCATCCGCCGGAGAGGCGAAGCAGGTAGCCTTGCTAAGATTTGCCGACACCAAAGAAGGCGCCGACAGACTATCGAGGCAGCTCAGCAGAGACGGATATAGTGTAACAGTTCGGCAAAGACCTGCTAAGGGGAAAGGGGTTGTCTATTCTGTTTTTGCCCAGAGGATACCGTTCACTCGTAATGTTGTACAACCTGCCCCGGAGACCACGCACAAAACAGATACCGGGAATCCCGCAGTGAATGAAGTCCCTGCGCCAAAAGAAATGCCTTCCCCAGTTGCCGGCAACGAGAACCCGACCGCGCCCGGCTTTGAACCTCCGGTTGAAAAGAGACCCTCTGAAGCAGAGAAGGCGATTGCACAACTATTGGCGGCTAAGGAATCAAGGGAACTAACATCCCACGGCTCGGATAAAAGCAATACTGCTGGCAGCAGTATTGCCGTGGAAGGGGGCGCATCTGCTAAAGAAGTGCCAGCTGCGATCTCTCACGAAAAGGAGGACTTATCGGTAGCGCATCAGACCGCGTCTAACCGTGAATCTCCGGTCGAAAAAAGGCCGTCTGAAGCGGAAAAGGCAATTGCACAGCTGGCAGCATCAAAGGAGGCAAAGGAGTCTCTGTCTGCCGGTGAGAGCAAACAGCCAGCGGATATCAAACCCGCCGCCGAGGAAGTGCCAACCGGCTCTTCAAAGGAGAGGGTCTCGTCGGAAGTCTTCGGCCAGAAAAGCGGGTTTGTCCATCCTTTTGCGGGAGTGACGGGGTACTATACCGACAACGTCTTCAATACAAGAAACGGCAAGGTAAGCGATTTCATAACGATTTTTTCTCCGGGCATCTGGTTGACTGTCCCGCATGTCAAAGAAAAGCTGCTGAACGTTGATACCTCCAATGTCTCGCCGGGCGGGTACAGCCTGAGCAGGTACAACCCGGAGACCTTCACGCGATACCAGACATATCTTTATTACAACGCTGATATCGAGCAGCATACCAGGGAATCTGCCGGCAATGCCATCAACCACAAGGCCGAGGGGCTCTTCCAGTACAATCTGAGGGGTGGTCTGACTTTCGAACTCATGGACCAATTCATTGCATCCCATGACATGTGGGGTACAGGCCTGTCACAGAAGAAACTCGACAGATTCAGGACGAATCTCGCTGATGTGATGGCTGTGTATGATACCGAAAACCGGCTGAAGTTCAGGCTTGATTATTCATACAACCTTGTCGATTATCTTGCGGCAAGAAACAGTTTCCGGGACAGGTCTGACAATTCTGTGGCGGCATACGTCTTCTACAAGCTGAAACCGAAGACAGCCCTGTTTTATGAATATGAATTTGTGGGTATCGACTATAGAGACAATATACTGTCCAACAGCGATGAACATCACAATTTCATCGGCGTTCAGTGGGATGTCACCGCAAAGTCCAAGGGCAGTGTCAAGGCCGGGTATGGTCTAAAGTATTTTTCCGATCCCGCGATAAAGGATGCCAAGAACTTTATTTTTGAGGCTCAGATAGACCATAAACTGACGGCCAAGACATCCGTGATAATCAAGGCGGCAAGAAAGACGGAGGAGACCAATATTTCATCGACAGGCTATGAGGTTGCGGATTCCATATCAGGCGAGTACCTCCATAGATTGACCGGGAAGATTACTCTCGATGCCATGCTTTCGTATACGAGGGACAAGTATTCCGAGGATCTCACCCTCGGCGGGATAACTAAGCGATTGGCGGATCACTATTATGTCGGCATGCTCGCTCTGCAATACAAATTCAAGGAATGGCTTGAGCTTGACTCCGGTTACATGATGAATACGAGAGATTCGAGCTTCTCCGACCTTGATTACACGAGCAACATAGTATTTCTGCGAATCACGGGTTCTATGTAAGCCTCCTGATTTATGAAGCATACTCTTTATTAACATCTTCACATTATTCTATAATTAAGCAGAACCAGAATATGAAGAAACTATTCCTATTACTGATCAGTGTCGTTATCCTTTTTCTTATTTCTACTTTTGCTTTTGCACAAGACTATGTTGTGGGTGAAGGGGATGTCCTCAGAATCACCGTTTATGACCACGACGATCTGACGACTCTGGCGAGGGTCAGCGGGGACGGTGTCATAGCGTTTCCCCTGATCGGTCAGATAGACGTTAAGGGGCTGACCCTGGCACAGATTTCTCAAAAGATTTCGGCTCTCCTCTCCGACGGATATATTGTCAACCCCCAGGTTAATATCTTTATCCAGGAGTTCAGAAGCAAGAAGGCCTTTGTCATGGGCGAAGTTGCCAAGCCCGGCATATATGTCCTTCCCGGCCAAACGACATTCCTGTCGGTTCTGTCAGAGGCGGGCGGCCTTACAAAGGATGCTGGATACAAAGCAATCATCAAGAGAAAGGTCAGTTCCTCTGCCGGGAATGAAGAAATCATAACTATCGACCTTAGGAGGCTGATAGAAAAGGGTGATACGTCTCTGGACGTGCCAATTATGGATGGCGACAGTATTTACATCACTAAGGCCGGTGTATTCTATGTGACGGGTGAAGTGAAGAAACCGGATGCATACAAATTCGAAGAGGGGACAACTGTGATCAAGGCTGTCACGATGGCAGGCGGTTTTTCCGACAAGGCTTCGAAGGGCCGGGTCAAGGTCATAAGGAAGAAGGCGGGCAAGGAGGAGATACTGGAAAAGGTCTCCATGGACGAACCTGTTCTGCCGGACGATGTCATTGTCGTGCCGGAGAGTTTTTTCTGATATATGGAAGAAAAAGAGATACACCTTCGGGACTACCTTAAGATAATATTCAAGCGAAGGTATACGGTCCTCACCTTCTTTGCAATTGTATTCATTGTCGTTCTGATCGGCACCTTGTCGTCATCATCCGTTTATCAGGCCACTACAAAGGTGCTTATCGAGAAGATTGAAACGGCCAACCTTGCCATGCCTTATCCTTACTACTCTCCTTACGAACCGGAATTCTATGAGACGCAATATCAGCTCATAAAAAGTACGTCAGTCGCACAGAAAGTCGTCAAGATGCTGTCTCTTGAAACCCAGTATGAAGCATACTTTAAGAAAGCAAGGATACAGCCGTCCCCCGGAGAAGGCAAGACAAAGGCTGATGTGCTGGCAGGTATCATCAGCAGCGGCATCAGTGTGAGCCCCGTCAAGAACAGCAAGATAGTCAATCTCAGCTTCTCATCAACAAATCCGGAGTTTGCGGCACTTGTCGCCAACACCGTCGCAAAGGCCTATATTGAAGAAATCCTCGAGATGAGGATGAGTTCGTCCAGATACTCCATCGAATGGATGACCAAGAAGGCAGAAGAAGAGAAGGCCAAGGTTCAGCAGTCGGAGCAGGCTCTTCAGGACTATGTTAAGGCGAATGATATAGTTACTGTGCAGGACAAGGTGGCATTGACTCCTGAGAAGCTCTCGGAGTTCAATACACAACTTATCAAGGCTGAAACGAAGAGGAAGGAACTGGAGGGATTGTATCGTAAGGTCTCGAGTATAAGTGTCAGGGACGCTGAAACAATTCCGAGTATCTATTCCGATCCGACTATCCAGTCAATCAGGGCTCAGATCCTCAGGGCGGAACAGAATGTCGAAGAATATTCGAAGAAGTTCGGGCGGAAACATCCCACGATGATCAAGGCGGAAGAGGACCTGAAGATCCTGGAGCAGAAGAGAAACCAGGAGATCAAGAGAGCCATCTCTTCTATAAAGAATGAATACGAGCTGGCAAGGTCGCAGGAGGGTGCTCTTCGCCAGGCATTGGCAAGCACCAAGGCCGAGGCCCTTCAAGTCAGCGAGAAGTTTGTGCAGTATGGTGTTTTATCGAGGGAGGTGGAGACTAACAGGCAACTCTACGATGCCCTCATAAAGAAGTTGAAAGAACAGAGCGTGACGGAACAAGTCCAGACTGTTAATGTCTGGGTGGTGGAAAAGGCTGAAAAGCCTGCATCTCCCATAAGGCCGAGAAGGATGATGAACGTCCTGCTCAGTATGATCGTGGGACTCTTCGGCGGTATAGGCTTGGCCTTCTTTTTTGAATATCTTGACAATACCATCAAGGGACATGAAGATGCCGAGTTGAGGCTCGGAATTCCGGTTCTCGGCACTGTGCCCCTCCTGGAAATCAAAGATGAGAGTATCGAGGACATAATCCTGAAAGAGCCTCAGTCAGTTTATTCAGAAAGCTACAAGACTATCAGAACCGGCATCCTGCTGTCTTCCGCCTCGAAGCCTCCTCAGAATATACTTGTGACCAGTATGGGCCCATCCGAAGGCAAGACGGTAACATCCGTAAACCTGTCGATCACCATTGCCAGGTCA
>DATHCU010000121.1:0-4237 GCA_035319385.1 Thermodesulfovibrionales bacterium | reverse complement strand
CAGAATACGAACATGGCCCTGGCTTTTGTTGTCAGTTTTTATGTATTTCTCGTTGGCTCAAAGATTGTTATGGCAATCCTGATCGGCAGGTCAAAATTCTTGCTAAGCGGCAATGCATATGCATTCATCATGCGGTTTCTTGGCCTGGCGCTTTGCGGTCTGGCGATGGTGCTTTTCCGTGACGGACTCAGGCTGTTGGGAATTATATAAGGCTCCGCCGGAGCGGCAAACACCAAGAAACAATCTGTTTTCTGCCTTCAGGTGCGTTGTCTACTGATAGACCATGGATGCTATCTTGACTGTGAGGTCCCCGAGCATGTTCGTGTAACTTCCGAGTTCATTGTCGTACCAGCCGTAAATGACCGCCTGGGTGACCGGTATTTCTATCATCCGTGGAATCTTTCCTGTGAATGAATCCGCAGGAATATGGAATAACTTGCCGAGGTCCAGGGCCATATTCGCAGTTCTCGTGTGGGTCTCGCTGCCTTCGATAATCGTGGCCGGTCCGTAGTGCCCGACGATATCGGAAGACACATTCTGTTCCTCTGTGTATTTGATGTATCCCCTTTTTTCCTTCAGGTCTGCGTCGCGATATATGCCGTTCAGGAGTTCTCTGCTGATGACCGGAGGTTTCGCGGGATCTTCGCACAGTGCGACAACAAGAATTATCAGAGAGCCGGAGCTTATCGGAACGCGCACCGACTCCGCTATGAACCCGATGCTCTGCATCTCTGGGATGACTAACGCAAGGGTCTTCGCGGCCCCGGTTGTAGTCAGGATAATATTGTTGAGGATGCTCCGGTTCTTCCTCAAATCAACTGCTCCCGCTCCAGGAAGCCTGTCGAGCACCTGCTGGGTGCCGGTTGACGCATGGACCGTTGCCATGGAGGCGCTGAGGATCTTTTCCGCTCCGAAATAATCCAGCAATGGCTTGATCATATAGGAAAGGCATGTAGTGGTGCAGGAAGCCGCGGATATTATGTGGTGTTTCGCATGATCATACTTATCGTCATTTATCCCTATCACCGTCGTGATGGCATCCTCGGGCATCTTCAGCCCCTTCTCCTTGATCTTGAAGGGGGCGGAGACGATCACTTTCTCAGCGCCCGCGTCGATGTGGCCGCGGGCAGCGCCTTCCTTCGCGTCAGGGACCGTGGTCGGATCTTTGAACTTGCCCGTTGCCTCAACGACTACCTTCGCTCCCGTTTCTTTCCACGCTATCTGTTTGGGATTCCTTGCCTCCCTCAAAAAAGTGACGGGTATCCCGTCTATGGTCATCGAACCCTTTTCCTCATTCAGGTTCTCTATGATTCTCTGTGCCTTGTACCCGTGGAGATAAGTGTGCAACGAGCCATAGGTCGAGTCCTTCTCTATGTAAAGGGCCACGTCCCTCAGACTGGTCCCTGCCTTTCTGCCCAAATTGACAACGATCTCTGAAAAATACTTTCTTCCGATGTGATTCCATAGGGTTAACTTGCCGATTCTTCCAAAACCATTGATGCCGAGGACAGGCTTGTTGCCGGAAATCATGTGAGCCGCTCTCCTTTCAGACATTTTAGCTCCTTTTTAGGTATTCATAAGGACATCAGTTTATGACCATTATATCACAAAAATCGAGTTCTTCCGGAAATCATATGAATAGAGAACGGGCCTCTCAAAGAGACTCCCTTTGCCAGAGATGGGAACAGAGACGCGCGCACGGAACACGGAAAAAACATGAATCAACGATACAGGGCGGGCATCATCTGCTGAGCCCGGGTATGCCGCATGTCGAAGCCTTCTCGAACGTATTGCCGGTCTAAACCTTTGTTGTTATTTCCGCCCTGACTTCCTGTACCGGATGTCTTCCCAGGTACAAGGACCCACTGCGTCCGTCTATGCTTATGTAATCCCCTGATTTCAAGGTCCTCTTGTTTACCACGCACTTCTTTTCCTGCTCCGAGACGCAGAGATTATTGCAGCCGACTACGCATGTCTTTCCGAGGCGGTTGGCAATAATGGAGGCGTGTGAGGTCGAACCTCCAAGTGCGGTCAGCAGTCCGTCGGAGGCGGAGATGTGTCTTATGTCGTCAGGAACCGTATCGGCCCTGACCAGGATAAGAGGAGTATTCGGCTCGTTGTTCCTGAATTCCCGTATCTCATCCAGGTCGAAAACCACCCTGCCGGTCATGGCTCCTCCCCCCACGCCGATGCCCCTTGAAAGGTAGTGGGAAGAGAGTTCTTCTGACGGCATGAAGGCCATAAAACTCTCGCTCCGTGTTATGGCCATGTCTCTGGTCTGGAGTATGTAGAGTTTCTGAGGGTCATACCCTTCGAAAGTGAATTCAACCTCCTGTGCGCCCCATCTCTCGGTATAGATGAGGTCTTTTGCCATCTTCAGAAGGGCGCCATGGATTTCGGGGAAGCTCTCTTCCATCGAAATCTCGGAGAGCCTGTCCTCAACCGGCTTCTGATCATTCGAGATAGGCAGAGTCCTTACCAGTCCGGAGACGATGTCCTCTCCCTGGGCGCCTCGCGCATAGTCTCCCCATAGCATGACCCTGTCTCCCGCCTCCAGGGGATTGCGTGTAAAAAGGACGCCTGTACCCGAGTTGGTGTCGAGGTTGCCATAGACCATGGACTGGACTATCACAGCCGTTCCCCAGCTTTCAGATACTCCCATGATTTCGCGATATGCCTGGGCCTTCTTAGAACCCCAGGAACTGAATACCTGTTCGATCGCTACCTGAAGCTGCTTCATGGGGTCCTCGTGGATCTCTACGCCGTTCTTCCGGACCAATTCTGCATAGGCCAGGGCGAGGTCTTTCATCTGTTCAGGCAGAAACTGGATCTTCTTCAGGACCCTGTATTTGTCCTTGAACGAAGTCATTACATTATCGAACTGGTCTCTTTCTATTCCGTATGACATGCCCCAGCACTGAACAAAGCGCCGGTAGCAGTCCCACGCAAACCACGGCCTGCCCGTGCGCTTTATCAGGCCGTTTACGATCTGCTCATTGATCCCGACGTTCAGGAGAGATATCATCATTCCGGGCATCGAGATCGTGCTTCCGCTTCTGACAGAGACGAGGAGGGGATTGCTCGGATCGCCGAAGAGTTTCCCAGTCTGTTTTTCGAGGGATACCATGTGTTTTCTCAGGCCTTCCTCAAGATGCTCCCGCACATACCTGAACTTGTTTATGGCCTTCTCGCACCGGAATACCTCAGTCGTGACTATGAATCCCGACGGTACACGTACCCCAAGGGAGGCGAGCTTAAGGAGATTGTGTCCCTTGTTCCCCAGATGGATCCTGTCTATGGTGGCTTCATTCGGCATATGGATGTCCGACAGGGCTTTCTTGGGATCATAACTCATCAGCAGATCAAGGGTCTGCACATCCAGCCCCTCGGCCTGCTCAAACAATGTCTTCAGTATCCTGCTTATGAAGTTGTCCAATTGCTGGAGGCCGAAAGACCTTGCGACGGTTTCGCGCAGGAACTGCTCAGACACCTGGTGAACGAACTCGGATTCGCTCTGGGGAGCATCGGCGTGCCGGTATCTGGAGAGAATATGCTCATCTCCCATCTGCAGGATAACCTGTTTGAGGTTGTTCTTGTAGACGTTGCTGTAGTAAGTGTTGACTATGTCGTGGACAGCTTCGGAGAATCCCCTGAAAATATCTATATACTGAGAGAACGAAAAACGGCGCACCTCAAGAGAGACGGAAAGGAGTTCGAGGTTGTTTTCGAATCTGTTTGAGGATATTCCGTCAACCTGCAGGGCCTTGAGAAACTGCGTCGCAATCTTGTGTATCTTGAAGAGCGTTGCCCTGGTGATGAATCTCAGGTTGATCGAGTGCAGCAATTCCTCAAACAGGACATTGGCAAGGTTCTCCAGGCGGAATGTAAGGGCAAGGGCGTCGAATTTCCTCTCGTGATATTTCCCGTACATCGAGGGGATGCCGGCCGCGATATGCCTCTTCCGGAAGATATTCTCCACGGCCTGATATTGTGCAGGAGAAAGAATGATCTCCTTGAGAAGCACGAGATAATTCAGGACTGCTTCGAGTCTCTGTGAAACCGTTCCCTCTTCCAGCACCCTTATCAATTCATCGGTGTTCGGAAGCCCGAGGCTGTTGGCATAGATCAGCTGGTCTCTTATGTCCTTCGGGTCCAGGCGGTATTTCTTATACAGCAGTTGATAGAACCTTACCGTCAGAAATGCCCTCTTCTTCTCCCTCTCGGAGACGCCGGGCAC
>DATHCU010000120.1:0-17129 GCA_035319385.1 Thermodesulfovibrionales bacterium | reverse complement strand
CACGATAAAGTATCTAATAACATACAAGATCAATAACGAAAAGAATCAGGTCTATCAGTGGATGGCGACGGACATAAAATTTCCGGTGAAGACAGCGGCGGTTGACGGTTCCTGGAGCCAGGAATTCAGAAATGTGAAAATGGGTAACCAGTCCGACAGTCTCTTTGAGATTCCCGCGGGCTATCAAAAAATGGCGATGCCCCAGTTCCCGGGGATGTCCGGCGTGCCTGGTATGCCCGGCGGCATGAAGCGAATGAAATAACACAGGTCAGAGGCGGGCTATGCCCGCCTTTTTTTTCGTCTCACTCGCCTCGCCTGCGGAACAATCCCGTGCTGCAGGAGAGGTCGGAATGGTATTCTGCAAATCTTGCGCGTTTGCCACCTTTGCATTATTGTCTCCGGGACATTTCCTGTAACAAATTTTTGACGATGGGCAATTCTTGCCCATTTCTTTGGTTCCCCCGCGCAGAGTTCCCCATAGAATCAGCCGCTTGCGAGTGCACGATATTGGCACGCATTATGCTTATAAGCTAGGTAGGTGCTAATTCTAATCCGCAAGCCAGGAGGAGGTGATCATATTGGAAAAGAAAGATCTCGATGCTATCAGCAGAATTGTGGCCAAGTATGGGTATGTTGAATGGACACTGATCGGATTCACGCCGGAAAAGGACTACGACATATTTTCTTATTTTACTGACCCGGAGGTGCTCCCGGTCTTCAAGGCCGTGCTCATGTCAATTCTGAAGACTCTGGAGGAATATCTTCAGAATCACGATCATTCGTATGGCGACACACTTGTTAACGTGGGCACCTGTTGATCGGCGATGTGCTACTGGACTGCTCTGGTTGTTGCGGTGATCCTGAACCCTCTGAGCTTGCTGCTCTTCCTTGTAACGAAAGACTATTTCCTCCGGCAGAAAGAGCGGCAGCAACGAGTGGTGGGCAAATCATCAGGGCAGAGGCGAATGATCTTCATGAACCGATAACAATACCTCTAGCCGCCCTTGGAGACTCTCCTTATCTCTTCAATGAGTCTATCCGGGGCCTGTTCTTTGGTAAGATAACCTGCGGCGCCTGCTTTAATTGCCAGTTCTTTATAGTCTTCCTCTGAATAGGTGCTCAATACCAGCACAGGAATCTTGTTCCCGCTGGCTCTCAATTCGTCCAGGACCTCGAATCCGCCCTTCCTCGGCATATTGATATCAAGCACCAGAACATCGAAATCATCCTTCTTGACCTTATCGAGCACTTCTTCGCCGTTGGAGGCTTCGTCCACGACATGGATATCCTTCGTCTCTGAACATATCAGCTTCAAACCCTCACGCAGCAAAGGATGATCGTCCGCTATCAGTACCCTGATCACAGATCCCTCACACTTATTGCGTCCGCTATGCCGGCAGAAATCATCGGAGTGTCCTCAGTATGCATAATACCCGCCTTCATATCCACAAGGCATGCCGCCCTCCCAAATTAAGCACAGAGAAACACAATCGAACGACAGCCAGTGGATCTTTTATATTATATGATATCCGTGGTGGCACGACGACCACGCTAAACCCTTTCTTCCCCTCTCGCTTTTAGAGACCGGTTCCGTCTATTCAATATGAAAGGTTGCCACCTCTTTGATGCCCGGCAGATACTCTCCTACAGGCACCAGTTTCTTTCCCTCATTCACACATCCAATTATGATAGTCCAGAGCTGGTTCACCTCCGTCTTTTCCCTTTCGTTCTCCGGGATCATCCGAATCAGCATGCCCTCAAGTTCGATCTTCATGACTCATTCCTCCCAAAGTTATTCTTCCGACAGATCATCTCACAATGCTCCTTAAGCCGGCGCACTGAAGGATCCTTTCACCCGTGAGCGCTTACATCTCACCCGGTTATCCCCCTGCGCGCTTAGCCTTGTATCCCATATCCTGAAGCAGAACCATGATCATCTCGCGGTGGTCACCCTGGATTTCGAAGATGTCATCCTTGAAGGTGCCGCCCGTCCCCAGTCTGGTTTTCAATTTTTTCATAAGCGACTCCCCGTCTTCGGCCGGCATATGCAATCCTTCTATCAAGGTGACCGTCTTGCCCCCGCGTCCCTTCCTCTCAAGGCGGACTCGCGCACCCTCTTTTGACGCAGGTTTTTGCGCTCCCGCGGATTTCTGCGACGGCGCCTTCCCCCGGGCAACAATCTTGTCCGTGGAATAGACCAGGGATGATCTCTTATCCGACATGAATAAATTGTAGCATTTCTAACTTGTATTCTATTTCTCCAATATGCAACTATACATCTGTGCTTGCAATTTCTCTCCAGTCCGGAAGCAACGGCAACTGTTTCTACGTTGAAACGAACGGTACGAAACTGCTATTTGACGCAGGTATCTGCGGCAGCAGGGCTGCATCGAGACTGGGCTCACACGGGCGCGATATCCGGGATGTCGACGCCCTCATTATCTCACATGATCACGCCGATCACGTAAGCTGCGCGGGCATATATCAGAGAAAATACGGAATTCCGATCTTCATTACACCGTTGACTCTGCGGGAGGCTGAAAAAGGCGGGAGACTGGGCAAATTGCGGGATGTGACGTGTTTTCGGTCGGGAGATCAATTGAAATTTGGCGCTGTTTCAGTTCATACGATACCCACTCCGCACGACGGCGTCGATGGATCTGTATTTGTTGTCTGTTCAAGCGGCAAAAGACTCGGCATACTGACCGACCTCGGGCATGTCTTCAGCGGACTTCCGGACATAATCTCCTCCCTGGACGCAGTATTCATTGAAAGCAATTATGATCCGGCGATGCTCTCAAACGGGCCTTATCCTGCGTTTCTGAAGAAGCGCATCCAGGGCTCGCAAGGGCATCTGTCCAATATGGAATCAGCCGAGTTGCTCAGGTCAGGCTCCAGACTGAAATGGGCTTGCCTTGCGCATCTTTCAGAATGCAATAATTCCCCAGAGCTGGCCTTAAGAATTCATCGCGATATCTCGGGCGGAAAGATCCCTTTTTATGCCGCCAGCCGTTACGCGGCTTCAGGAGTCTTTGCCATCTGACAGAGAAACAGCTGGCATTCAGAAAACAAAAAAGTCACGAAAATGCCACGCCTCGACAGCATAACATCTTCATGACTTAATACACATTCATCGCACAACCGCTCTGATTTCCGGTCAGAACTACAGTCAGGTGACCGGTCAGATTCTCACTCTATCCTTCGCGGAAATTATCTTCTGCGAAGCCTTGTCCGTCGCTTACTTCTTCTTTCCGCCTTTTCCACAATTACATTTCTTGCACATAATGATCACCTCCCGTTGTTTGTTATATTATTTTACGGAAACCCTGGAGCTGATTTCAATAATAATCTACCGGCATAAGTGCCATGCCTTCAGCCCCTTTTCGCAATGGCAATCCGGAATGGTAAAATATGAGACAGTAAAGAAACATAAATCAAGGAAGGATTTTGGGAAATGATTCCGGATAGAGATAAGTTCAGCGGCTGTCTGATCGGCCAGTGTCTGGGTGATGCATTGGGATTTGTCGTGGAAGGTTATTCCCCGGCAGCCTGCAAGAGGTATATCGAGGATTTTGTCAGGACCGGCAGAGTTGATGAGTTTGGGCAGTTCCCTTTCCCTTTTGGGCAATACTCGGATGATTCACAGCTTGCGCGGGAAATGATGCAGAGCTATTCTGCCCTCGGACGATTTGATCCGGCGGACTATGCCGAGAGGATCAAGATGATCTTTGCCGAAAAGAGGATCGTTGCATTCGGCTACACCACAAAGGAAGCTGTAAAAAGGCTATGCCGGGGATCGTCCTGGTGGGAATCAGGCGCCCCCCCGCCCGCAGCGGGCAATGGCAGTGCCATGAGAGCCGCGCCTGTGGGGCTATTCTTCTTCGACAACTCCGAACTTCTCGCAAAGGCGGCGGATGATCAGGGAAGGATTACCCACAGGGATCCCCGAAGTTCCGCTGGCGCGGTTGCAATAAGCGCAGCGGTTGCCATAGCGCTTCAGGAAACGAAGATTGATCCGGGCCGGTTCGTTTCAATACTTGAGGGATTCACAGAACATCTGTCGCCCGTCTTCTCCTCGGAATTGAGCAAGCTGCCGGACTGGCTGTCCATGCCGCCGGAAGAGGCAGCCGGGGTCATCTCCGGGGCCGGCTTTGATCCGGAATATGTCGATGACGATGAATGGAAGGGCATGTCGGGTTTTGTCGTCAGCAGTGTGCTCTGGAGCCTCTATGCATTTCTGAGATCTCCCGGCGATTACCTGGAGACCATATGTACAGCCATATCCGCGGGAGGCGATACCGATACAACGGCGGCAATGTCAGGGGCGATCAGCGGCGCCCATCTCGGAATCAGCGCTTTGCCCTACCCTTTTACAAAATATCTGACCGACAGGAAGACTTGGGGCCTCGACCAGCTGATCGAACTTGCGCACAAGTGCTATGAGATCAAAATGCATAATCCATGATCCGCGTTGGCACATGCTCGTGGACCGAAAGGTCGTTGATCCAGAGCGGCGAGTTCTACCCCAGAGCCGTCAGAACTGCTGAAGGACGGCTGCGTTACTATGCCGACAATTTTGATACCGTGGAGGTGGACTCAACATATTATGCAATCCCGGACAGCAATACGACGCTTCTCTGGGATAAGAGAACGCCGGAGAATTTCATCTTTCATATAAAAGCCTACGGGGCACTGACAGGGCACGGCGTCGATCGGTCAACACTGCCGAGAGATATTGCAGAGGAACTCACTGATAACAATGGCGACAGCAGATACATATTTATTAAAGATCTCTCGGTGCTTAGCGTCGTGGCGGAAAGATTCAAGGAAGCCCTCGCCCCATTGGTGAACAGTGGTAAACTGGGATTGCTCGTCTTCCAGTATCCCCCATGGTTTCAGCATGGTAAAAAGAACTTTGATTATATCCTGCGATGCAGGGAATTGATGAAGGAGCTTCCGGTGGCCGTGGAGTTCCGGCATGGCAGCTGGTTAAGTCCCGGTACGGCAGATTCTGTTTTCGCCTTCCTGAGAGATCACGGCCTGACGTACGTAGCTGCTGATGAACCTCAATACGGCAATCAGTCGACAGTACCTTTCATAGCAACGGCCGCCGGCGATACCGCATATTTCAGGTTCCACGGACGCAACAGGGAGACCTGGCTGAAGAAAGGGGTGGAGACCTCCCTCCGGTACAATTATCTATACTCCGATGAGGAACTGAAGGAGCTTGCATCTGCAGTCTTGTCAGTTAGCCGGGGTGCCGCAGTCACATACGCCATGTTCAACAACTGCCACGGCGGCTTCGCCATGCGCAATGCATTGAGGCTGAAAGAGCTTACGGGACTGAGGAATTAGCAGGGGCGTAAGATGGAAAAATGCCCAAGGTCCACACCCGAAGATTGACGCTACTCTCCCTCCTGTCACTCCGTACGATAGCTTTCCCATTTTAAATCAATAGCTTGAAAATCACCCGCCCGGCAATCCGTGCAGGTCAAACTTGGCACGGTACGTGCTATGTTATCTTTTGGGAGGTAGTGAGATGGAGCCAGATGATATGGAGACAATCAGCGAGATAGCTGCGAAATATGGCTTTGCCGAATGGGCGCTGATCGGCTTTTCTTCGAAATCAGAGTATCATGTCTTTTCGTATTTCAGCGATCTTTCGGTTATGCCGATTTTTAAGGCGGTGCTCATTTCGATATTCAAAACCCTGGACGAGTACATGCAAAAAAATCCTTCTTTATGTGAAGAAGTATCTCATTCAGCCGGCACTTGCTGACTTTCGCTGAGAGAGGGCTGGATTTCTGAAAAGACGGGCACTAAAGACTCTGGGGACTATGGCGGTTATTTCTTAGTCTTTCTGAACCGGTCAAGGGAGACAATATTTTCCCCGGATTTGGTATCTCCGGCGCCCGCCTGATCTTCCGGCTTTCCCGGAGCAACCTCTGACTCCCATATATCAAATCTGTCGTACTTCACCCTCGCATCAGGGGAAAAAACTGATACGATATCTTCGTGATACAGAAAGCACCTCTCAGGTCTGTTCGCAGCTCCAAAACCCAGTAAGGCTGTGATACCGCCGTCCTCATCCCACTCAAGGTCCTTGAAATTGCTGCTATTGAAGATCAGGACAAGGCCGTTCTTTCTTTCCTCATCCGTAAACCCCCTCTTGCCGATGATTGTCTTGTCCGAGTATCTGACCATGACGTAAACTCTCCCATAGTCGTTCAGGAGATCATAGAACAGATTCTGCAGATATTTGAGCTGGTTTTTCATAACACTATCTTATACCAATCAACGGCATTTGACAAAGGATCAATGGAGGGGGGGGAGGGGCCTTCGGGGGGGAAGGCCCCTCTTTGGAGGGAAAAATTAAACCTCTTTTTGGGGTTGGGGTGCCTTTCTCAAAAACGTCGGGACATCAATATGGTCATCATAGGATGACATGATGTCTGTCGTAACCAAATCTATGCCGTATTCAGACTTCAGATTCTTTGACAGGACCCTCTCGGAACCCCGCAAACTGACTGTCTGCTTAACAGGAGTCCACTTCTTGACCTGCGGAAGCTCGACCTTCTCCTTCTGATCACTGAAGCCGGTTGCAATCACCGTCACTCTGACTTCATCCGCCACGTCAGGATCTATGACAGCCCCGAATATCAGATGAACTTCCTCGTGCGCAGAATCATAAATGTATGAAACAGCGTCCTGGACATCATTCAGGGCGAGTTCGAGTCCGCCGGTTATGTTGACCAGGATGCCCCTGGCTCCCTCTATCGAAGATTCCTCAAGAAGCGGATTGGATATAGCCTTCTTCGCTGCGTCGAGAGCGCCGGCATCACCCCTGCCGACTCCCGAGCCCATGACTCCCCTTCCCTGGTTCTGTATAATCGTCTTGACGTCCGCAAAATCCACATTAATGAGACCCGGTATTAAAATAATGTCGGATATACCCTGCACGGCCTGTTTCAAAACATCATTGGCAACAGCAAATGATTTTAACAGGGGGGTGCCTTTTTCAACGACAAGGCCGATCTTGTCATTCGGGATCAGAATCAGGGTGTCCACGTTCTTCCGGAGTTCCTTGATGCCTTCTTCCGCATTCGTATACCTGATCTTTCCTTCATAGAAGAAAGGCTTGGTAATGACAGCAACCGTTATCGCACCTAGTTCCCGCGCGATCCCAGCGATGACAGGGCCTGCTCCGGTGCCTGTGCCTCCTCCCATTCCCGCCGTGATAAAGACCATATCAGACCCTTCAAGGTATTCGCTGATCAGTGCGCTGTCCTCGAGAGCGGCCTCCCTGCCGATCTGCGGATTTGAACCCGCGCCCAGCCCTCTGGTCAGATTGGCCCCAATCTGAACCTTTGTGGAGGCCAGTGATGTCTCAAGTGCCTGCATATCCGTGTTCACGGAAATGAACTCCACACCGTGCAGATTTGACGCTATCATATTGTTGATGGCGTTGCTTCCAGCGCCTCCGACTCCCACAACTTTGATCTTGGCTCCGTGTCCTCTCACCTCTTCAATTTCAAACATGATTCTCCCTCCTCCTTTTACCTGATTTTTATCTGAATATACCTTTAACCCAATCCTTCATCTTCCCGAAAATCCCTGTATATGTGGTGGGGTTGAAATTCGGCCGCACCTTGGCATGAAACCCGTGCAGGACAAGTCCGGTCCCGGTTGCATACATGGGGTTCCCAAGTACTTCAACCGCCCCCCGTAATCCTACAGGCGACCCTATTCTCACAGGGACACCGAGAATCGATTCAGCCAATCTGTCAAGCCCTGAGAGCAATGAGCCTCCGCCTGTAAAGACGACCCCGGTCGACGCGATGTCGAATCCGGAACAGTTCATCATCTCGTTCTTTATTATGTCCAGCAATTCCTCTGTCCTTGGTTGTATTATCTGAGACAGATGTCTTCGCATTATCTTTCTCTCTTGCGGGTGGTCGATTTCCACCTCTTCCGAAACGTCCACGAGGTCAGTTACCGTGTGGCCGAACTCTATTTTGATCCTCTCCGCCTCTGCAACCGATATCCTGAGTCCAACCGCGATATCGTTCGTAAAATGGTTTCCGCCTATTGCCAGAACGGATGTATGGCGCAGCCACCCGTCCTTGTAGAGTATGATGTCGGTTGTGCCGCCGCCGATATCGACTATAGCCACTCCGAGCTCTTTTTCGTCTTCCGTGAGTATCGCTTCCGAGGATGCAAGGGGCTCAAACACGATGTCGATGACCTCGACACCCGCCTTCTCGCAGCACTTAAGGAGATTCTGCACAGAAGTGATGGCACCCGTCAGGATGTACACCTTTGCCTCAAGACGGTCACCGAACATGCCCTCCGGGTCCTTTATGCTGTTCTGCCCGTCCAGTGTATAGCCGGTCGGGATGACGTGCAGCACCTCTCTGTCCAGGGGCACATACACTGCCTTGGCGGAGTCTATGACCCTGTCGACATCGGCAGGAGTCACTTCTTTGCCTCTTATACCCACCGCGCCATGACTGTTGAATCCCTTGATATGTCCACCTGAAATACCTACATATACCGAATTAATCTCCACGCCCGTGGAAGATTCTGCATTTCTCAATGCATTGCTGATCGACTGCACGGCAGCCTCAATGTTCACAACCACGCCCTTCCTCAGTCCCACGGACGGAGAAGTGCTAACGCCCTTTATCTCCAGCAGGCCGTCCACAATCTCGCCGACAACGGCGCAGATCTTTGTGGTGCCCACATCGAGGCCGACAATAATATCCCCCGGTTGCGTCCTGTCTCTTCTCTGCATCACTTTGTCACCTTTTCAGAGGCGGGCTTCACAATTGCCCTGCCGGCGAATCTCAAATCTATGTAATCAACAGGCATGGCCATCTGCTTTATATCTTCCTCTATCTGAACGAGTCGTTCGAGCTTCTCCTCGTATCCTCCCGCGCCGATCTTCACGACCAGCCCGTCTATTGTCACAGTTAGTTCATGCGGCTTATGAGCCACAATCTCGATATGGTCCCTGTCAGACGAAAACCCTTTTTCGTTCATAGTCTTTGCAAGACTCAGTGCCTCTGAAAATCCGTCTTTTTCCCTGTATGGGTCTGCTGTTATCACCGGCAGAAACGGAACAGACCCTCCCCGGAGTTCTTCAAGCAGAGTCCCCTTTTCATCCACAAGGAATAGATGCTCATTCATTTCAAGAAGCGCAAAAGGTTCGGATTCCTTGATCGTTATCGAAAGAGTATCAGGCAAGTCCTTTCGGATACTGACCGATCTGATCCATGGCGATTTCAGCATCTGCCTGCTGATACGGTCATTGGACAGGGTCAAAAGACTGTCATGCCTGTGGATTCCTGTCAGGGCCCTGAGTTCGTCGTCAGTCAGGTGCCTGTTGCCTGAGAAGTCAACATTCCTGACAGGGAAGACCGACTTAACAGGACTATTGTGAATCACCAGATACACAACAATGGCTCCTCCAAAAATCAGCGTTAGGATGGAGATGTTCCTTAAAGTCTTAAGGATGCTCAGTGTTCTCTTGCTCTTCTTTATCCTGTTAGCCTTCATCCACAATGCCTTTTAAGATCTCCACGACCAAGCCAGAAAAATCCAGGCCTGCGAGACCCGCAATCTTCGGAAGAAGACTGGTCTCGGTCATACCGGGAATGGTATTGACCTCCAGCACAAAAGGTTCTCCTTCCGGGTTTATCATAAGATCGACCCTGGTTGCCCCTTTGCAGCCAAGGGCACTGTGGGCAGAGAGTGCAGATGAGGCCGCTCTTTCGTAGACATCGGGGGCCAGATCGGGAGGCAAGATATACTCCGTGAGTCCGCTTGTATACTTGGCCTCGTAACTGTAGAATTCAAGGGACGGCTTCACTTCGACTGCCCCCAGCACCCTATCGTTCAGTATCCCAATCTGCACTTCCCGGCCTTTTATGTACTTCTCAAGCATCACCCTTCCCCCGAATGAGAATGCCTTATCCAGCGCCTGGTTAATGTCTTTCTTTTGCCTCACAATGCTGACTCCAATGCTTGACCCCTCTGTCACTGGCTTTACAACCCACGGCAATTCAAATTCGGGCAGGCTGTTTTCAGTCTCCGACCTGCTTGCCACTATAAAAGGAGCGACCGGTACGCCGCTGGACAGAAATGCCTTCTTGGATGCCTCCTTGTCCATGGCCAGGGCGGATGCGAGGACTCCTGAACCGGTGTAGGGAATCCCCATCACTTCGAGCATGCCCTGGATGGCTCCGTCTTCTCCCCATCCCCCGTGGAGGACGAGGAACGCTATCTCGATAGCCTCTTTCTGCAGCACACCGCAAACGTCCGCGCCCGCATCTATCGAAACCACGTTGTAGCCAAGGCTGTTCAAGGCGTTATAAACCGCTCCCCCGCTCCTGAGAGACACATCTCTCTCTGCCGAGGCCCCGCCGAGTAAAACACCTATCCTTTTTTCAGTTACTCTCATCTATTCCTATAATCCGTATCTCGGGCTCCAAAACAACTCCGAATTTCTTTTTCACCCTGTATGAGACGACATCCATGAGTTTCATGAACTCGGTCGCCTTTGCCCTGCCTTTGTTGACAAAAAAATTAGCGTGTATGCCGCTCACTTCGACATCACCAACCCTGAGCCCCTTGCATGCCGCCTCGTCGATAAGTTTCCCGGCGGCAAGTCCTTCAGGGTTCTTGAACACGCATCCGGCAGAGGACTCCCAGAGCGGCTGCGTCTCTTTTTTTGCATTCAAAAATTCATCCGCCCGCTTTGAGACGTCTTCCACTCTATCTTTCTTGAGTCTCAACTCCGAACTTATGATGAGATGGCCGGAACGAATGCCCGACTTCCTGTAGCCAAACAAGATCTCATCCGAAGGTATCCTTGACACATTTCCCTTTTCGTCCAAGACATCCACCGACTGAATAACGTCCCCGATCTGATATCCGAAGGCCCCTGCATTCCCGTAAATCGCTCCTCCGATCGTACCCGGGATGCCCGCCAGTCCCTCAATTCCGGAGTATCCGTTTTCCTTGGCGTAGTGAAGAAGTCTCTGTAACATGACCCCCGCATCCACGGAGATGAGCACTGTTTCATGATCCTCTTTCGTAAGCTCGATCTTTTTGAAAGACCTGAGCGAGACAACACAACCGCCTATACCGCCATCTCTGACCAATACATTCGTCCCGCTTCCAAGGGGACAGATCGGGATATCGTCTTTCTTCAGGTTGAGATAAAGGTTGATGGCCGAAGGCAGATCGCTTGGCACCGCATATATCTCTGCGGGCCCACCTATCTTAAGGGAAGTGTGACCGCTCATCGGCTCCATGAACCTTACCTCTCCCTCGAAAAGGCTTCCGGACAATATGTCTTTTATCTCCTGAATCTTCATCTCTTCCGGTTATTCCTCTTTCAGCTTCTTGAGAAACTCCTCACCAGTCTTCCAGACATCTCCCGCTCCCAGAGTGAGAACAACGTCTCCCTCCCTGACCTCTGAAAGCGCCCGCCCGGCGACTTCATCCTTGTTCTTTACGAGGACCGCATTCTTATAACCGCTCCTAATTATCTTTTCGTACAGGCCGTCCGAAGACACCCCCTCTATCGGCCTCTCACCCGCGGCATAAATGTCGAGCAGGAGGAGCATATCAGCGTCATCAAATGACCCTGAGAATTCCTCGATGAGGTCTCTGGTCCTCGAATATCTGTGGGGCTGAAAGAGGACAATCAGCCTGCCTTTTTCCCTTCCTGAAAGGTTGGAACCCGCCATGGAAGAATGGATTTCATCCACGTGCAACATCCCTTCTTTCATGGCCCTGAGTGTGGCTCTGATCTCTGTAGGGTGATGACCGTAGTCGTCGAATACCTTTACGCCACGGGCTTCTCCTTTGAACTCCAGCCTCCTTTGTATCCCGCTGAAATCTTTCAGGGCTTCCCTGACGACCGGAACGTCCAACCTGAGTACAATGGAACATCCGATGGCAGCAAGCCCGTTCAGGACATTGTGTGTTCCGGGCAGAGGAAGGGTGAATTCCCCGAGAGGCTTTCCTTTATACAACGCATCGAAAGTCACGGACATAAAACCCTTTCTGATATTCTCTGCTCTAAGCACCGCGTTCTCAGCAAACCCATATGTGATGCATCTTCTGTGAATGGACGGCAAAAGGGATCTGAGGTGCTCGTTTTCGATGCAGACGACCGAGGCACCGTAGAATGGCACTTTGTTTATAAAGGACAGAAAAGCCCCTTTAAGCGCATCCATGTTCTTGAAAAAATCCATGTGTTCCCTGTCAATATTTGTAACGACCGCTATGGTGGGAGCGAGTTTCAGAAAGGAACCATCGCTCTCATCCGCTTCCGCTACGAGGAAATCGCCGTGTCCCAGTATTGCGTTGCTCCCCGTTGCTTTCAGTCTGCCGCCTATTACAACAGTCGGATCCAGACCGCCGCGGGTCAGGACTGTGGAGATAAGTGAAGTGGTCGTCGTCTTTCCGTGAGCCCCTGCTATCAATATCCCGTATTTCAGTCTCCCAAGCTCTGCCAGCATTTCCGCCCTTGGGATCACAGGGATAGATCTGACCTTTGCCTCCATAACTTCCGGGTTGTCGGCCGAAACAGCGGACGATATCACCAGTACATGGGCATCATCAACATTTTCTGCATTATGTCCGATGTACACCTTTATCCCGAGATCTCTCAGCCGTCTGGCTGTCTGGGAATCCTTCAGATCAGAGCCGGTAACGTCATACCCGAGGTTGTGAAGTACCTCCGCGATCCCGGACATGCCTATTCCGCCAATGCCTACAAAGTGTATGATCCTGTATCGTTCAAACATGGTTTCCTTCTATGTACTTTTCACGAGGCTCATCGCGATATCGACTACTCTTGCGCATGCCTCCGGTCTTCCGACAGATTCACTGTTTCTGTGCATCTCCACCCTCAACTTTTCGCTTGAATATAATTCTCTTATGCTCCCCGCCAGGACTTCTCCCGTAAGTTCGCTGTCCAGAATCATCTTTGCAGCGCCCATCTCGAGCAGCTTTCTCGCGTTCAATTCCTGATGATTGCCTGCGGCATAAGGATAAGGAATGAGCACCGACGGTTTTCCCAGCGCAGTCAATTCCGCGAGGGTAGTAGCTCCGGCCCTTGATACAACGATATCAGAGACAGCGTATGCCTCTCCCATCTGGTAGATGAAAGGGGTAACTATGCCTTTGAAGCCGGCCGTTCTATACGCGTCCCTGATGACTTCGAAGTCCGCCGTGCCTGTTTGATGGAGCAGTTGTATACTGTCTTTCAGGTCTTCAAGATGGCTTAGGGCGTCCACCATCGCACGGTTTATGCTGCCGGCCCCTGAACTCCCGCCAAAGATCAGCACCGTAAAGAGACCCCTATCCAGAGGAAAGAGTTTGTAGGCGGACTCGGTGCTGCCCTTATGGATCTGCATTCTCACAGGATTGCCGGTGAGAAACGTCTTCTCCTTCGGGAAAGATGAAATGCTCTCCTGATATGTTATGCACACAGAGTCCACAAACTGCCCGAGGTGCCTGTTGGTAAATCCCGGGACCGAGTTTTGCTCCATGATCATGGTTGGGACAGACATGAGGACTGAAATCAGCACAGTCATTCCCGATGCGTATCCACCCACACCTATGGTAATATCCGGCCTGACCGTCTTAATGATCTTGTATGAATCAATAGCAGCTGATAACATATTCACGACCGCTTTCACCTTTTTTCTTATAGAAACTCCGATCAAGCCCTCAGCCCTGACAAACTTTATCGGGTATCCCTCCCTGGGCACAACGCGTGCTTCCAGGCCATGCTCAGTACCCACAAAAACCACCTCGGTTGAGGCATCTCTTCTTCTGAACTCCTCCGCGACCGCGAGTCCCGGGAAGAGGTGGCCGCCGGTCCCGCCTCCTGCAATGATCACCCTCATCTCAAGATGCTGATCGGCGAATCAGCGGAACTGCCGGAGACACCGCCGTTGGGATATCCGACTCTCCGCCTTCCGGCATCAATCTTCCTCTTTGCAATTCTTCTCGTCAGCAGGTCCCGCTTACTCCGGACCGATTCCTGTTCTTCCCCCTTCGAAAGCCTCAGGAGTATCCCTACCGCCGCCATATTCACCAGGAGAGACGACCCTCCGTAACTGATAAACGGCAGAGGCAGACCCTTGGTCGGCACCATGCCTGTGGCAACGGCAAAATTTACGAGGGCCTGCAATGCGATCATCAGGGATAATCCGGTCGCAAGATAAAATGAGAACCTGTCTTTCTTCAACTTGTTTGCGATCATAATGCCCTTTATAAAAAGAACCACAAATAGCCCGATCACGAGCATTACCCCGATCAGGCCGAATTCCTCGCCGATAATTGAGAATATGAAATCCGTATGGGATTCCGGCAGGTACGAAAGCTTCTGCTTGGAACTGCCGATGCCGACACCCGTCAGTCCGCCGCTCCCAAGAGCGATGAACGACTGCACCAGCTGAAATCCGCTGCCTTGCGGGTCTGCCCACGGGTTCAGAAAAGAGGTTATCCTGCGGAAGCGATAGGGTTCCATCGCAAGTTTAATTATTACGGGTGACGCGAGTGCGGCCAGCAATCCGATATACCTGAGCCTCACCCCTGAGAGAAAAAGCATCGAGAACGTAAGGAACGTAAGACTCATGGCAGCCCCGAAATCCGGCTGTTTGAGAATCGCCGCCTGAAATAACAGCATTACCAGTACAGGCTTTATGAAAGACGCAAAGCTGTCGGTCTTGAAATCCGGCATGGATATGTACCTCGCAAGGAATATGACCATGGCAAGCTTCACCAGCTCCGAGGGCTGGAAAGTCGAAGGCCACAGCCTTATCCATCTCCTTGCCCCACCTGCCGTCACGCCTATCACCGGCATGAATACGAGTATCAGAAGCACAAAAGACAATGCCAGAAGCGGCAGTGAGATCTTCTTAATAAACGAAGGCTTGACCATGTAGGCGGCCGCCATGAAGAAGACTCCGATGACTATGGTAAAAACATGTCTCTTGAAATATGAGAACTCTGTAGCCCCCTTCCTGGCGAGTTCTGGCGTCACGACCGAGGTCGAGCTGTATATCATGAGTGCCCCGAATCCGGTCAGTAGAAGGGCAACAAAAAGCAGCCACTTATCATATCGTTCCATCACTTGAGCTCCATGACAATCTTCTTGAACTGTCTTCCTCTGTCTTCGAAGTCTCTGAACATGTCAAAACTCGCGCAGGCCGGTGAAAGGAGGACTACATCGCCACTTTGTGCCAACTGCCTCGCCTCCTCCACAGCCTCTTTGAGGCTCTGCGCCATAATAGTCCTGGAGACATCTCCCAGCGCCTTCTTTATCTTTTCTCCCGCCTCCCCGATCAGGATCAGGGCCTTGACCCGCTCCTTCACGAGGTCCCTCAACAGGGCAAATTCTCCTGCCTTGTCCCTGCCGCCGGCTATCAGTAGAACCGGGGACGAAAAACTCTCGAGAGATTTCAGGACCGCTCCGACATTGGTGCCCTTCGAATCGTTAATATATCTAACCCCGTCGAGTTCCCTCACAGGCTCGAGCCTGTGTTCGAGACCTTCGAATTGTAGGAGCGAATCTCTGACCGCATCAGCCGCGGCGCCTGCAAGGAGAGCCATGGCGGATGCGGCCATGGCATTCTCCAGGTTATGTATTCCCTTTATTCTGATCTCCTCGGCAGACAGGAGAGACATGCGTCTCGCAATCTGCGGCAATGAAGGGATATCGCAGAGGATTTGGCCGTCTCTGAGATAAACCCCTTCGACCTCCTGCCTCCGGCTGAAGAAATAGACCCTCGGCCTCTTCATATCGTGCGCCTTGAGTTTAGTTTCGTAGAGTCTGAGCGTCTCCGGATCATCCCGGTTGAGGACCAGGAAATCGTCATCTCCCTGATTTTCGAAGATCCTGGCTTTGGCGGCGGCGTATCCTTCGATAGAATGGTACCTGTCAAGGTGGTCGGGCGAAAGATTCAGTATCGCAGATCCCTTCGGCCTGAAATCCTGTATGGCTTCAAGCTGGAAGCTCGAAATCTCGGCAACGATCCAGTCCACGATTCGTCCCTTTTTATCTGCCTTCAGCTTGTCTATTTCCTCTGTAAGCGCATTCCCTATGTTCCCGCCCAGGATCGTATCAAATCCGCCCTTCTTCATCATGAAATCAAGCAGGGCCGTTGTCGTAGATTTGCCGTTCGTGCCTGTCACCGCAAGAAACCCCTCTTTTACCAGCGCCGGGACAGAATGATCCGCGAATCCAGTTGCCGACTGATAGGCCAGTTCAAGTTCGCTTATGATGGGAACACTCTCTGATCGGGCCAGATCAAAAGGTCTGATCGACAGCGGCACGCCGGGACTTACAACAATCATGTCCGCAGAAGAAAACAGCCTGTCGGGATGTGATCCAAGAATGCGTTTGACCCCGGGATCAAGTATCGAAATATATGGACGGAGATCGTCCTCCGACTTTACGTCGGTAACAGTAACATTAGCCCCGAGACCTGCAAGCAGATTCGCAGCTCCTGCGCCGCTCCTTGCAAGTCCGACAACGGTTACGTTCTTACCCTTTATTTCTTTCACTGCCTCCTCTTTTGGCAAGTCCTAAGGTTCCTCTATGTTTCCGGTGTGCCGGTGTCTTCATCTTTGAGTTCTTCTTTGCGTACAGGCTTGCCTTCTTCTTATTAGTTGCCTTCCCTGCTATGACATCACCTGTGTTCTTGCCTTTGGCTTTTCTTATCTTGGTTTTTGAGTGCTTCACGCGAGATTTCTTGTACTTGACAGGTTCATCCAGGTCTGCCTTTGTCAAATAGACCAAGGGAGTTTCCTTATTGCCCATCACGTCAAACCCTTTGTCTATCAGGAGTTCGGTCTCCTTCCAGAGGTCGCTCCTGCTTGGACTGCCAAGGAGAGCAACAACAATCTTCTCATTTCTTCGTTCCGCAGCGCATACAAAACAATGCCGTGCCTTATTCGTATATCCGGTCTTGCCTCCTAACAGATCGTCTTCAGACCATAAGAGCCTGTTAGTATTCCTTATCATCTTTGTGTTCCCGTCAGTCGTCGAAACCTGCGCAACCCGCGTGCCGATGATCTCGCGTATCTTCGGGTAAAGCAAC
>DATHCU010000119.1:0-4910 GCA_035319385.1 Thermodesulfovibrionales bacterium | reverse complement strand
TCCGGCCACAATGAAACCTCTCTTCTTTTCAGCTTATAGCCAGCCCTTTCCAGTATGTTTGTCCTGAAGGCCAGAAAAGCCGCCTCATTTTCCCTGCTGCGGTAGATGGTTAGAGGTATGCCTGAAGATCCCCCGGTGGTTTTCCTGTTCAGGGACTTCAGCGGTATCCTCTCGTCAACAAACGCAGTCGGGTTGTCCTGAACGGTTGTTTTGCTCAGAGGGGGAATGATCTTTAGATCATCAAGGCTTTGGAGACGTTCCGGCTTAAACCCGATGCTTCTGAAGAGTTCTCTGTAATAGGGCACATGATGCATCGCATGCCCCAGCATCTCTCTGGTTTTCTCGATCTGATAAGTCTGAATCCTGTCTCTGTCCCAATGCTCCGCCTCTCTTATGAGTGACAGCCATTTAAAGAATGATGGGCCTACGAGAAATCTGTGGCGAAAATATAAAGGCAACCATTCGTACAAGTCCAGAGATATTCTCTCCGCGGCAGCCGATGAGGCAAACAATTTTCTTACGGTCCCAAGCGCCATATCATCTCCATCCTCGCATCAGACATAATATGATTGCACATGTGGAGCTATCGCTGTCAAACCGGGCAGGGGCGGTTCAGTTTTGCCGGCATTGAAGTCTTGCAGTCCGTCCGCGGCCGTACCCTCCGCACAGGGAGAGATATAGATTCGAAAGTATGTTCTAAGCCTGGTCTCATGATGTAGACTACAAGAAGCAGAAATAGAGAATTATGGAATTGCATTTTAGCAAAACAAATGGCCCTGTGGATGATGCGATCGATCAACTGATGGCGCTCGGAGAGCAGCCATGTTGTCCGGAACTTGTCCGCGAAATGATAGTGGCTGCACTGAAGGCAGGTCAGGAAAAGGCTGACGAAGCTGACCTTAAACTTATGAACAGCACGCTTAAAGAGATGCGGTTCACCTCAAAGGTGTTTGGACCATATCGCAACATACGCAAGATCACTGTTTTTGGTTCAGCTAGGACACGGCCCGAGGAACCGGTTTACAGGATGGCCTCGGCTCTAGGGCGAAGACTTGTTGAAGCCGGTTACATGGTGATAACCGGAGGAGGCGCGGGCATTATGCAGGCTGTTAATGAGGGGGCCGGGCCGGAGCACTCTTTTGCTGTAAACATTCGGCTTCCGCATGAACAGAAGCCGAATCCCGTGGTTGATGGGAACCCCCGTCTGATCATGTACAAGTATTTTTTTAACAGAAAGGTCGCCTTTCTCAAAGAAGCCAGCGCGGTCGTACTTTTCCCGGGAGGGTTCGGCACACTTGACGAGGCTATGGAAACTCTGACGCTTCTTCAGACCGGGAAGCATGATCCATTCCCTCTTGTCCTTGTGGATGAACCCGGCGGAACTTATTGGTTAAGGTGGATTCAGTTTATCGGTGAAGAACTTATGAGTCCGGGTTACACAAGCGCATCCGATTTCTATCTGTTCAAGCGAGTTGACTCAGTGGATGCTGCCGTTGAGCGCATTAACAATTTCTACAGCCGGTATCACAGCATTCGCTATGTGGAAAAACAGTTGGTGATCCGGCTCTCCTCGGGCATCGACCCGCAGTGCATCGAAGAATTGACGGTTCGATTTCAGGATATTCTCACACCGGGAGGCGGCATGCGCATTTCGGGTGCTTTGCCTGTCGAAGCCGACGAGCCTGATATCGCTGGTCTGCCCCGTCTCATAGTGGACTTCAACCGCAAGGATTTCGGAAAACTTCAACATTTCATTGAAGCGATAAACGACTATTAGCCTATTTCTGAAGTTTCAGTTACCCTGCCTTGTTTGTTATATCCAAGCCGTGCTCTTGTCGTGTCCGGAACCCTGTATCTTCAGGATAGGATAAACTCTCCGGACATTCTGTCAGCGTGCTGTGTCCTTGCCGATTCTTGATCACACTATTGTATGCAGATGAGCTTGTTTAAGATTACTGTCGGATAAGTTTACACTGAAAATATCTGCACTGGTCAAGCGATAACTTATTCCTAATAATCAAATGGTTACGTTTTAGGCATTAAATTTGCTATCGGGCAAAAGAGTCAGGATAACTCAGCTTGATGCTGGCGGGCGACCAAAGAGAAATAATAATTCATTTACGGTAAGATATCCTGCGATCTTTGCCGAAGGGTTCTTCATTTTGACAGTTACTAATTACAAGGGTAGTGTGCAAATCAAAACAATGAGAATAATTGTCGTTTTATTAATAGTCTTTTTTCTTGGCTGTACAAATACAATTCATGTTTCATCCAAGGCTGATACTATTTATCCTCCTCATTGCACTATCGCGGTATCTTGTGATAGCGATGACCTTTTGAGTATCCGGCAGCAAGCAGAATACTTGTTAGCATCAAAAGGCTTTAAAGTAGTTTCAGAAAGGGTGGCAAGAATGAAAGCCAACATTCAAAATAGACAATATACTTTCGTCGAAAGCAAAGAAGGAACATTCCCGAAAAGATCAGAAGAAATGCCTTCGATTTATATCTTGCATTTTAGTTATGAGTATTATTCTGTGAAGTCTTATAGAGCTTATTCTATCAAGAAATTCTCAGCATCACTGGTTGACCTCACGAATGGGAATGTCGTTGCATCAGCAGATTCTCCTCAAGGCTGTTTCGGAGCAAAAACGATATTAAGTGTAATAGTAGATTTTGTCAATAAACTGAGCGATCTGGGTTGATACAAGCTGAGTAGCAGGCATCCGAACGATGTCAGGCTTTGAACCAGGAGTGCCTCGATGATCTTTTTGTCCGGGGTGCGGAAAGCAGTCCAATACTCACAATAGAAATAAGACCGGATTTTGCCGGCGCCTGACAGATCATGGCGGCATAAGGTTACAAAATAACAGGCGCAGAAAGGCGGGTACATCTTGAGGTTAAAGAGGCGAGTTGTATTATTCGGGCTGGTTGAAGGGGTTTTCTCTTTGTATCAGTGCGAGTTTCAGCGGATGCCCTTCCAGCACAAAGATGGCGAGGCCGCGTTCTTCTGTTGATTTACCCCCGGTAGTCCAGGTGCCCTTCCAGGAGACGGTCAGGGAAACCGTTGAATCCTTGATGTCCACCCATGTCGGGGTGAATGAAAGCTCCGCACGATCAAACTTCTTTATAGCTGCAATAAGTCCTCTGTAGCCCTCTTTTGTTGAATTCTCTTCAAGGGTTGAGGCGTCGTGCCCTTCATAGGCTTTTCTCAGAGTGTCGGCAAGCCGGAAGGCCTCGTCCGCCAGTCTTGCGTCTTCAGAAGACTTGAGGGATTCTTTTCCTCCGCAGGAAAGACAGAGTGATGCTACCGCGAGGCATAATATAAGACATTTTATGAGACCGACTCTGCGCATAATCAGAATGTATTCTCCCTTGTAGTTTGACGTATTATACATAACAACGTTGTCGTTGGTCTACCGGACAAGTGGCATATGTTTATATATTCCGGGGAATGCTGTAAATTATAAGGATAACTGACAAGCCTGTGCGTTCCGGGCTGATATGCCTGGGATGGGGAAAGGAAGATAAGCCTTGGAAATTCTGCTCATCGCCGGGGTGATAATCATCATCTTTGTGGTCTATCCCAGAATAAAGAAGAGATTTTCCAAAAACCAAAAGTGAAGGTAATGGTTCCGCAACACGGCTTTGGATCGCGGTCATGGCGTCTCCAGCCGAGATTACCCAATCCAGGGACTATGTTATACTTTAGGGTAAAGAAGATTATCGCGAGATCCGGCGTTTACGCCGGATCCCGTTTTTGTGCAACCAACCAATGCCGGCATTTCCGGCGAATAATTGAGGATGGCTACCATGGCATATCAAGCGTGGTTTCAATGCATCAACGAGCAGTGCAAGGCTAAGTATCCGCTAAATACTGTCATCTATCGCTGCAAGAATTGCGGTTCTCTGCTGGGAGTACAGCACGATCTCAAGGCCCTGGCCGAAAGAGATGCAAAGGCCTGGATGAAGCTGTTTGAGGAGCGCTACAAATCTACTGAGTGGCCGTACGGCTCCGGTGTGTGGGGCAAGAAGGAATGGATACTACCGCAGATCGATAATGATAATATCGTGTCTCTTTATGAGGGAGGTACCAACCTCTTCTGGGCCGAGCGGTTCGGCAAGATGCTTGGCATCAACGATCTCTGGATCAAGCTCTGCGGCAACTCCCACAGCGGTTCTTTCAAGGACCTCGGCATGACCGTGCTTGTGTCTCAGGTCAAGCAGATGATCAGCGAAGGTGCGCCCATCAAAGCGGTCGCATGCGCCTCAACCGGCGACACATCAGCTGCTCTGTCGGTCTACTGCGCTGCAGCGGGCATACAGTCAATTGTGCTGCTTCCAAAGGGAAAGATATCGGTTGCTCAGCTTATACAGCCGATTGCCAACGGGTCCCTCGTGCTCTCGCTGGATACGGACTTTGACGGCTGTATGCGCATCGTGCAGCAAATAACCAATGACGAGACGATCTATCTGGCGAACTCAATGAACTCGCTGCGCATTGAAGGCCAGAAGACCGTCGGCATGGAGATAGTTCAGCAATTCGACTGGGGAGTCCCTGACGTGATCGTTATACCCGGCGGCAACCTCGGCAATGTCTCTGCTCTCGGCAACGGTCTGCTCATGATGCAGGAACTCGGCCTTATTTCCAGGCTTCCCCGCATAGTAGTCGCCCAGGCGGAGCGCGCAAATCCGCTGTACCGCTCTTATTTGTCAAACTTTGAGACGTATGAACCCATACAGGCCCAGAAGACCCTGGCCAGCGCGATTCAGATCGGCAACCCTGTCAGTATAGAGAAGGCCATACGCACGCTGAAACGGTTTGACGGCATCGTGGAGCAGGCGACAGAGCAGGAATTGGCCGACGCCGCTGCCCTGGGGGATACCTTCGGGATGCTGAACTGTCCTCATAA
>DATHCU010000118.1:0-5679 GCA_035319385.1 Thermodesulfovibrionales bacterium | reverse complement strand
GTGGAAGCCCCCCGCGGAACGCTTATTCACCATTATAAGAGCGACGAAAGGGGATTGCTGACTGAAGTCAATCTGATCGTGGCAACCGTTAACAATGCGGCTGCGATCTGCATGTCTGTCGACAAGGCGGCAAAGAGTCTCATCAAAAAGGGAGAGGTCTCTGACAGCGTGCTGAATATGGTTGAAATGGCCTTTCGGGCATATGACCCCTGTTTTGCCTGTGCCACCCATCTGATCGGGGATAATGCTTCCTTGCCTGTTTATGTGTATGACGCAAAGGGTGATATAATGAAGGCTTCAGGGGATAGATGAGTATATTGCTTCTCGATTTATAGAGGATAATTGTCGCGCATGCTACCGATCCGTGGCATGCGGGGATACGGCTGAGATATTATAAAGAATATCAATAAGAGGAGGTGTTCTTATGGCAACTGTAACACTGGATTGTAATGGATTAAGATGTCCGCAGCCAATCTTGAAGATTGCTGCAAAGTCGGCAGAATTGAAGAGTGGAGATCTTCTAGAGGTGGCGGCAGATTGTCCCACATTTGAAAAGGATGTGCGTCAGTGGTGTGACAGGACGAAGAAGACTCTCATGTGGGTCAGAGATGAGGGCGGCGGGAAAAAGCGCTGTCAGATACAGTTCTGATCTCAGAAGAATGATCAATGAATACCTTTAAGAACCTGACTATAGGCAGGAGACTTTCCGTCAGCTTTGGACTCTTATTCGTCGTAGTTTTGATTTTGGGTATTTCATGGCAGCGGGGTATTGTTTCCCTGAAAGAGGTGGAAGGGAAGAAGAATGACCTGATCGAATTGAAGGAAAAACTCCGCGAAATGCAGGTGAACCATTACAGGTGGGTCGATTCCCTGCGCGAAGCCGTACGAGCCAAAGGAAAGTTCGAAGGCGCTATTAATCCGGCCGAGTGCCCGTTCGGCAAGTGGTATTATTCATATCATATGCCTTATCCTGAACTGAAGCCGCTCTTTGATGCACTTGACGCCCCTCACAAGAAGTTCCATGAGTCAGGCGCGATGGTTGTCAAGGCATTGCAGCAGGGAAACTATGCTGAAGCAGATCGACTTTCATTACATACCCGCAGGGTTGCTCTTCCCGAACTAATGAGTGTTTATGAGCCTTTCATGCAGAACATCGGCGATCTCTACAGCCAATACAAGGTCCAGTCCGAACAATCTGTGCGCAAGCAGGGCATTATCTCCAAGGTCATAATGCTGCTCGCCCTGGTCTCCGTGACGATACTCGGGGTTATTCTGACCAGGAGCATTGTTAAACCCTTGCATAGAGTGACCGAGACAGCCCTCAAAATTGCGGATGGGGAAATACCTGATATATGGCAAAAGGAAGCGGGGATCGAAAGTCAGAATGAAATCCTGCAGCTGGAAGATGCCTTCATCAGAATGGCATCCTCGCTGAATGAGTTGTCCAAGACAGCTGAAAAGATCGCGGCAGGCGACCTGGAAACAAAGGTAGCGATTCGGTCGTCAAAAGACGTTCTCGCCACTTCCATAGCAAAGATGGTCGACAACCTGAAGCAGAGTGTTGATGAACTGCATTCAAACACTATGAACCTCGCTCTCGGCATGAGCGATTATTTTGCGGTAATCTCCGAGTTGTCTATTGGAAATCTCGACGTGCATGCCTCTGAAGACACGGGCGATGATCTCCTCAACCAACTTGGTAAAGTGACAAACAACATGATTTCAGAATACAAGAAACTTGCTGCCTGCATAGAAGAGGTCCAGCAGGGCAATATGGAGGTCAAGCTCCATATTCGGTCAGAGAAAGATGTCCTCGGCATAGGCTTCGAGCACATGCTGGAACACCTTCGGAAGACGTCGGATGAGTTGCATTCCTACTCCATGAACCTTGCTATGGGTCTGACCGATTATTTCTTCCTTCTGCAGCAGGTCTCCGTCGGCGATCTCACAGTCAGGGCAAATGAGGACACTGGCGACGATCTGCTGAACCAGTTGGGCAAGGCGACCAATACCATGATTTCCTCTCTGAAAGATCTCACATTCAGGGTGCGTGAGCAGGCGGATTTTCTTGCCAACTCCGCGAATTCCCTCGCACAAGTTACTAAGCAATCAACGAGAGCTCTCTCTGAGCTGGCGTCGGCTGTCTCCATGATGTCTGCTGCGGCATCAAACGTTGCCGATAGTTCCCAGGATGTCTCCGGCGCCGCCAAGGTCGCGAATGTGGCGACTCGCAAGGGTGAAGACCTGATGCTCGTGCTTGCTGAAAAGACCAAGATCCTTCAGGACACCACAGAGAGATCCGTATCGGTCATGCAAGGTCTCTCTTCGCGTTCGCAGGAGATCGGCAACATCGTGAAGGTCATGACAAAGATCGCTTTTCAGACGAACCTCCTGGCGCTTAATGCGGCAATCGAGGCTGCCAGGGCAGGAGAATCAGGCCATGGGTTTGCGGTTGTTGCGGATGAGGTGAGGAAACTCGCTGAGAACTCGGCAAACTCAGCCAGAGAGATATCCAAGATCATTAAGGAAGTGCAGACCGAGACCGAGGAGGCTGTAGTTTCAGCCCAGGATGGCCGGAAAGAGACAGAGGCTGCTGCGTCGCTTATATCGGAGGTTACCGGAAAATTTACCGGCATAGCTTCTCAGGTCGACAACATAGTAAAGGAAATAGGGACAATTGCCTCATCTGCCGCCGATACGGCGACATCTGCCGCAGAGGCATCCGCTTCGTCTGAGGAGCAGACCGCGGCAGTCGAAGAACTTGCGGCGTCTGCGGCCCAGCTTTCAAGCACAGCTCAGATACTGCGGGAGACCATGTCCAGGTTTAAGGTATAGTCGGTCACAGAGGGTTTCGGGACCTACCTGAAAGGAGTCTGTAATGCAGGGTTTAATAAAAGATCTGGTGCAGAAGAACAAGACTAAGATCGTCCTGATAGTGCTGGACGGACTGGGCGGATTGCCTGTCAACGGAGAAACAGAACTGGGTACCGCCAAAACGCCGAATCTGGATGCGCTCTCGCAGACATCTGCCTGCGGTCTCCATCTGCCGGTTTCCCTTGGAATAACGCCCGGCAGCGGTCCCGGCCATCTCGCGTTGTTCGGTTATGATCCTATAGAGTGGCAAATCGGGAGGGGAGTTCTTGAGGCCCTGGGACTCGGGGTGGAATTGGGAAAGACGGACATAGCCATACGAATAAATTATGCAACGGTCGAGAATGGCATCATTAAGGACAGGCGAGCGGGCAGGCCGCCAACGGATCAGAGCAGGGAGATTACTAACATGCTCCAGGAGAAGATCCCCTCGATTGATGATGTCAAAATAATCTTTGCTCCCGGAATGGAGCATAGATTCGCCGCAGTTCTCAGGTTCCCCGAACCTTTGCCCGCTGGGGCTGCCGCGATAAGAGACACTGACCCACAGAAGGAGGGCAAATCCCCATTGCCCGTTACTCCTGATACTCCCGCAGCAGAGCGGGTTGCCAGAGTGGCCGAAAAACTGATCGAAAAGATTTCCGGCGTGATAAAAGATCAACCGAATGCAAATTACATACTCCTTCGCGGCTTTTCTCAGGTGCCTGCCATTCCGGGTTTTGAAGAGACTTACGGAATGAAACCGCTCTGCATAGCAGTATATCCCATGTACCGCGGACTGGCGAGACTTATAGGCATGGAAGCTCCCGCGATGAAAGGCGACCTACGGGAAGAGATAGATTTTCTGAAGAAGAACTATGATTTCTACGACTTCTTTTTCATGCATGTGAAGAAGGTAGACTCTTACGGAGAAGACGGTAACTTCGAGGGTAAAGCAGACAAGATCGGGGAGTTCGATACCTTTCTTCCCGAGATACTGGACCTTAAACCGGATGTCCTTATCATAACCGGAGACCATTCCACTCCGGCTCTCATGAAAGGCCATAGCTGGCACCCAGTGCTAGTGCTTCTGCATTCACCCTTCGTGCTGGGAAGGACATGCAATACATTTTCTGAAAGGGAGTGTCTAAGGGGCGAATTGGGAATCTTCCACACAACGCATCTTATGCCCCTGGCCCTCGCTAATGCCGGTCGACTGAAGAAATTCGGTGCCTGATTCGTCAAGCCCCCTTAATCCTTTGTCCCAACTCCTGATCGACACCCACTGCCATCTTGAGATGGCTGCTTTTGATCCGGACCGTGAATCCGTAATTCAGCGTGCGCGGGATGCCGGATTGGAGGCATTGATCACCATAGGGTCTGACCTCAACGGAAACATGGGAGGGCTTGAACTCTCGGGCCGATATGATTTCATTTATTCAGCGGTCGGTTTCCATCCCCATGACTCCAAAGATTTCACGGACGATATATTCGGCAAGATAAAGAGCTGGGCTGAGAAGTTCGGGCCCAGAAATGCCGCATGCGATACAAAGGATACTTCATCTCCTGTCCCGAAGGTAGTTGCCATCGGAGAGGTGGGGCTTGACTATCACTACGACTCGTCTCCGCGTCAGATCCAGCGGGCGGTGTTTGCAAGGCAGCTGCAATTGGCCAAGGACCTGGATCTGCCGGTTGTAGTCCACAGCAGGGAGGCCGGGCATGACACCCTCGCCATTATCAGGGAGTCAGGCGTTACCAAGGGTGTCTTACACTGTTTCTCAGGCGATGCGGACATGGCTCACGAGGCTGTGGCGATGGGGTTCTACATCTCGATTGCGGGTCCGGTAACGTTCAAGAAGGCCCTCAAGCTGCGCGAGGTCGTCACAATTGTCCCCGACGATTTTCTGCTCATGGAGACGGATGCGCCGTATCTCACACCAGAACCCTTTCGGGGGAAGAGGAATGAACCCTGTTTCATTGTCCATACGGCAAAGGCCATAGCGGATCTGAGAGGTGTTTCCGCGGCGGATATTGCGCGGATAACTACTCTGAATGCCAAGAGACTCTTTGGGATAGGGGAGATGCCCGAACAAGGAGAGATTGTTTACAGGATAAGAGACAGCCTGTATCTGAACATTACCAACAGATGCACGAACAGGTGCACGTTCTGCATAAAGTTTCAGTCCGATTTCGTCAAGGGCCATAATCTCAGATTGTTTAGAGAGCCGTCGGAAGAGGAACTGATAAAGGCTATAGGCGATCCCGCACAATACAAAGAGATCGTCTTCTGCGGCTACGGAGAACCCACTCTCAGACTTGATCTCATAAAGAATGTCGCGGGCTGGGTCAAGAAAAATCTCGGCAAGGTGAGGATAAACACAAACGGATTAGGAAACCGTATACATGGGAGGAACATCCTTCCGGAACTCAGGGGCATCGTCGACAGCCTCTCCGTGAGCCTCGACGCTCAGGATGAGGAAACCTACAACAGGATATGCAGACCTGCCTATGAAGACGCGTTCGCCGAGGTAATAAAATTTATCCGGGAGGCGCCGCAATATATCCCGGAGGTCAATGTTACTGTCGTAACTGCCGAAGGCGTGGATGTTGAAAAATGCCGGAAACTGGCTGAAGACCTGAGGGTAGGCTTCAGAGTCAGGAAACTCGATGCGGTCGGCTGACAAAGTCGCAGACTCCCGATAGGGCGACTTCACCCTGGCTTCCGTCAGCGAGCCTTTTCCACTTGACCTTGCCGGACCTGATCTCGTCTTCTCCGATGATCAGAACATATTCCGCAGCAAGCCTGTCCGCTCTTCTCAGCTGGCTTTT
>DATHCU010000117.1:0-11609 GCA_035319385.1 Thermodesulfovibrionales bacterium | reverse complement strand
ATTCGGCGATGATGCAATACTCGTTTGGATCGATCCCACAAAAGAATTCCATCTCGCGGCAGGAGCAGTTAAGCTGAACGAAGGCGATGTATTGTCCCACACAGACGACCTTGACGGCTATGTCCTGATCGGCACATACATGCTCGACAAAGACAACACCCTCGGCGCCAACTTCTTGTGGGTGCACAGCGACGGCTTCTGCCCGTCCGCGGTAATCGATTCAGGGGAAGTTGATGATGAGGGTAATCCTATATTTGTCTCTGCCAGCGCTCCCAACATTGAAAAGCTGAATATTTATAATATCGGTGTTCACGCAAACGGTAAGATTGCAGGCTTGACTTATGCGGTGGAAGGCGATTGGCAGTTCGGCAAGCTGAACGCCCTCAAAGATGCGGCAGACCAGGGAATAATCCCGGATCACGACCTTAAGGCCAAGGGATGGGCGGCCATGGGAAAAGTCGGATATCAGCTTGATCCGATTAACATAAGACTTGCCGCTGCAATCGGTAGCGGTGATGACGATTATTTTGATAATGACTGCAAAGAGTTCCAGACCCTCCAGGGCCCGGATTACGGGGCAACCGCAAGGCTCGTGCACTACACCCAGATTTATGAGCGCACAGTCCGTACAGCAGCGGTGGAAGCTAATCTTACAACAACTGTCGGCGGAAACACCACCAACACTGGTATAGCTAATACTACCTACGTCAACCTGGGATTCGACATCAATCCGATGAAGGAACTCAGCATATCACTCGACGGTTTCTGGCTCCGCGCTACCAAGACAGGAGCATGGGAAGACCTTGTTGAACAGAATGTTTCGAAGAAACTCGGCTGGGAAATTGATTCAAGGATTTCATACAAGCTCGCAAAAAACCTCACGTACTTTATTGAGGCGGGTCTCTTCAAGGCAGGCGATTTCTACGATGACACATCTGCCATTTTCGGAGGAGAGAAGAAGACTGTAAAGCAGGCTGTTCACGGTCTGTCCCTCTCATTCTAATTTAGAATCATTGAAAAAGGCGGGTCTTCTGACCCGCCTTTTTTTTGCCCAAACGGAGTATTCATAAATATCCATCAATCTAAAATCTGCCTCTGCCCCAATCTTTTTATTGCCGCATAAACAGCGTTTAAGCTAAGATATTTGTATGAAACTTCTCCTGTCCCTCATCCTTGTCCTTTCTTTCTTCCTGCCTGCGAGAGCTGCGGAAACAGATGGTTCGGATTATCTGAAGAGGGGAAAAGAGCAGCTCGAAAGCAAGAGCTTCGAGGACGCAATTGCAAGTCTCTCCAAGTCTGCCAAGGAATTTCCCATGCTCGGCGACTATGCATTGCTTTGGCTGTCGGATGCTTACCATGAGACCGGGAATCATGATGAGTCGCTGAAGACGATTCGAAGTCTGATAAAGAAATATCCGGGGTCCGCACTCGAAAGAAAGGCGCGCATAAGGGAAATTAAGGAGGCGGGCGAGGTGACTGAGGACGACACTCGCCGCCTGTTCAAGTCCTACATAAAAGACTACCCCGGTGATATGGAGATGAAGTACTTATACGGTGCGTGGCTTAAGAAAAATGGCGAAAATGAGCAGGCTGGGAAGATATTCAAGGAGATATATATAAATGGCAATTCGTTTTCGGGCCTCGCAGCAAGCGAAGTTGACCCGGCGGATATCTCTGTGGAGGATCTGCTGAAACGCGCCTCAAACCTCACCAGCGCAATGGATTACAAAGGGGCTGAGAGTGTCCTCAGAACTGCGCTTTCACGGGATGACGGGACACTGAAGAGGCGTATCCTTTCCGGGCTGGGGAATGCGCTTTTTAAGCAGAAGAGGTACTCCGAGGCCGCGGATACTTTTAAGCTCGCCAATGACATATACTGGGAAATGAGGTCGCGGTACAGGGCAAGGGAAAAAGATATATTCGAGACTTCAACAGACGATCTTCTGAAGGTCGAAGACCGGAGGATGGCATCTATCCTTGTGGCTGTCGCCTCAGATTGGAGGCGGGCGGGAAAGACGGAACAGGCGATAAACCTGCTTCAAAAGGTCATAGAGAATTACCCGTCAGAAAAAGAAGATGCCCTCTGGGGAATTGCCTGGACCTACTTTCAATCCCGGGAATACAAGAAGGCCTCGGAGGTATTCACAAAACTATATGATGTATATGAGGACACCCAATATTTATACTGGAAAGGCCGTTGTCTGGAAGCAACCGGGGAAGATTCGTCCGAGATATTCTCCAGAGTTCTCCAGAAGAAGCGGGATTTCTACAGTGTCATAGCGCGCAGAAAGGCAGTAAGCGAGAAATCCGGCGATTGTGAAAGATATCCCTCCCGGGATAAAGACAGGAGATTGACCCCTGTCAAGAACTTCGTGAAGAAGAGAATTGAACGTGTAGACAGCCTGGTCGAACTCGGTTTCGTGAAAGAGGCTGTCTCGGAAATCATATTTGACGCCAAGAAGACAAGCTCTCTGGAAGATATGGCCTATATGTGCCTCAAGTTGCAGGAATTGGGGCAGTACCAATATTCGGTGAGGCTGGCCGCGAAAGCTCAGGGTTCTCATGAATTGGCCCAGTTCCTTTATCCATTGGCTCATTGGGATATTGTGCAGGGTTTCTCGAAGAAATACGGTATAGACCCCTTCCTGGCTCTTGCGATTGTCAGAGAGGAGAGCAGGTTTGATGCGGATGCGCGCTCTTCAGCTGGTGCGATGGGCCTTATGCAGCTTATGCCGCCGACCGCATATCGCTTCGACAGAAAACTTAAGCTGGGCATCAAGAGCACGCGGGACATCCTTGATGTGAAGAACAATCTGAATGTCGGCATCCTTTACCTTGCAGGACTTGTCAGGGATTTTGATTCTTATGCCCCCGCGATAGCTTCCTATAACGCTGGAGAAGATGTCGTGAAGAAGTGGCTGAAGGCGGGACACTACAAGTCAGCCGATGAGTTTATCGAGGATATCCCCTATCTGGAAACAAGAAATTATGTCAAGAGGGTCCTGACCAGTTTTTATGAATATAAACGTCTCTTCTCTTCAGACGACGTGAAAACGGATATCCCTATCGAAAAGTTGTAGCGGATGATGCCCGAATCCGTGAAAAAAAGTTTTGCAATGTTCGGGTGAATTTTGGTATTTTAGGTACGATGGTTTTCATGAGGTCCCTCTTCGACGATGATCAACGTATGGAAGAACCCGACAAGTCTGCAAAGGAGGTTAAGCCATTGGAGAAACTCAAGAATCTTGAGGACAAGATATCAGTTGCGATTGAGCGTGTAAAGACCCTCAAGGAGGAAAAGAGTCTTACAGATAAGAGAATAAAGGATCTGGAGAGGCTCCTTGACGATAAGAACCAGGAGGTAGAAGCTCTCCGGGCTGAGAAGAACCAGATCAAAGGCCAGCTCGAGGCGCTCCTAAGCGAGATTGAGACCCTCGAGTCAGAATAAAGTCATGGGCAGCACCGAAGTCTTCATTCTTGGTCAGAAGTATACGATCAAAGGTGACGCGCCTGAAGAATATATCAGAGAACTGGCTTCTTTTGTGGACGCAAAGCTCAAGGAGGTTTACAAGGCCTCTCCCAACATAACGCCGGTCAAGGCGTCAATTCTCGCTGCCCTTGATATTGCAGACGAGCTGCTCAAGACCAGAAATCAGCAGGAAGAAATGGCGAAAAACATCGAGGAAAAAGCTACTACACTGGCCTCGCTGTTCGATTAATCTTTTTTCATCTGCCTTTCATATCAGTTGTCAATGTAGCAGTTCTCTTTATATAATCATTTCTATATGAAATCACTTGTCAGCATCAGGATGAGGGCCTCAAAGAAATGTGGACGGGGTGAGAAATCCGAAGAGATCCATATCTCGGGCGCTGAAGGGCTATATGAACCGCCTGACATTCAGCGGGTAGCCAGGGCGTATATCGAAAGGGCGGTGAAGCATCCGAGAGGAAGTGCCGACAGGATCGTGCTCACAATCGAAGACATCCCGAACAGGCCGAGGCGCATTTCTTCGCTGCCTGTGATCACTGTCCCTTCGGGAACCCCTCAGGAGGGGAGACGACTGGTGATCAATATCCTTCGTTCAGTCGGGATATCAGAGGCGGCCATAGGCGCAGCCCTGGCAACACTCCGCAAGGGGGGGATGAGGGGAGCCTCTCTGATAGACGCTGACAGCGGGATGCGTCGGGAGCATGATGTAAAGCGTGGGATCAGGGCTTCAAGATTCGGCATCACAAAGTCCTCGGCGAAGAGGCTTGAGGCAGCCCTGTCGAGGTGCGGGATAAATACGGAGACCGTTAAAGAGGCGGTTATCCTTGCATCTAAGGTTGGCTCGTGCAAGGACGTGGTGGCTGAATTGTGTGTTTCCGACGATCCTGATTATACAACCGGCTATGTGGCTTCGAAAAAATATGGCTACATAAGGATTCCGAACATTAAACGAACGGGCAGCAGAACAGGCGGAAGGGCTTTTTTTGTGGCAAAAGTCTCGGATGCGACAGAGGTGACCGCATTCCTTGAGAAGACCCCGGTTATCATAGATCGCATTTCACCCTGCGGTGGAGTTAAGTCTCTCGATGAAATCATTGATAGTGCTCATCAGTAATCCGGCGGCCAAGGGCGCATCCTGTAGAAAGATCAAGGATGCGCGCAAAACGCTTGAATCAAGGGGCTACGAGGTTCAGTGGCTGTCCACAACCAGGCGGGGTGATGCCGAAGAAATTGCGAGATCATCGGTGGCGAAGCATCCTTCCATGATCATCGCAGCCGGGGGCGACGGCACTATTAACGAGGTAATCAATGGAATCGCGGGTTCGCGAATTCCTTTGGCCATTATCCCGATGGGCACGACAAACGTCCTTGCAAAGGAGACAGGGATACCGGAGAATGTGCATGGAGCCGTTGAGGCCGCGCTTCGAAGAACTCCCCGAGACATTTCTATCGGAAAAATATCGATTACGAGTCCTTCTCCCGTTAACAGATTCTTCGTTCTGATGGCCGGCATCGGCTATGATGGGGAGACAGTGTCAAGGGTTGACGAGACACTGAAAAGATACTCGGGTAAAGGCGCCTACATAGTGAGCGGCATGAAGACGTTGTGCGGGTTTGATCCCGAGATGTTGACACTTCGGACGAATGGCGAGACATTTCATGGCTATTCTGCGATCATCGGCAACGCCGCAAGGTACGGAGGCAATTTCAAGGTCACCCCTGAGGCGGATATATCTGCTCCGTATCTCGATGTTTGCATCTTTCAGGGCAAGTCGCGCCTGGACATCCTCAGATATGTGGCGGGCGTGGCGGCGAAAAGACATCTGACTTTCAGGGATGTCGCATATCTGAGGGCGGAACATGTGGAGATACAGGGAGCTGCCCACATACAGATCGACGGCGATTACCTGGGGATGGCCCCTGCCCGGGTAGAAGTCGTAAGGGATGCTCTCAAGCTGATCTACTAGTACGAAGCGGTCTGCGAATTGAGGCCTCTTGGAAAGGCCTTCTTTATTTTCCCGATGTTCTCTTCGACTGCCTCTATGTAGGGATTTCGAGAATTGCCGGAAAGTGAGGCATAAACTGATCCCATGCTCTCTAAGCGCTCCCTGACGACGACCTCGTAAAAGTCCGGGGTATTCCTTATCAGGTCTTCAGCGCTCTCAAAGATGGTTATGCCGGCTTTTTTGAGCTTCTCTTTCCCTTCATAATGATAGGCTTCGTTGAACTCGTGAAAGAGTGCGTACAGCTTTTCAAGATAATCAGGAGCCGACATCTGCCCGAGGAGATCTGCGGTCCCGAGTGTGAACCCTATGATCTTCTCCTCTGCCGATTCAAACGGGAGGTCATTGATATCAACCTTCACTCCTGTGCACATAATTATGTTCCGGATACTCTTCACCTTCCTCTTTTCAAATCCAAGCTCGGGGAGATAATGTTCCGCGAAGTCCGCGCTCCTGTGGATATGCACGAAGGTATATTTCCCACCCGTGCCGCCGGTATCGCCGGACATCTTTATATAGCCCGTATCGTGCAGCAAGACCGCAGCTATCCCCATCTCGAAATAATCGTGGCTTATATATGGCGACGCCCCGCTGCTGTTCCACCCGTCAATTATTCCTATGAAAGGCGGCACAACCTGCAGAGTGTGGCGAAGGTCGTGGTATTGGGTATCGCATCTCTGAAACCCCTTTCTCTTTCCCGAAAAGAGGTCATTGACATCGCCGAATACTGTCTCTATTACTCCCAGGTCAAAATCTCCATAATGCCGTTTATGGACCGTAAGTATCTGTTCAAAGATGTCACGAGAATAGATCTCGTCTTCAGATGTCATCTAGGCCGCCTGCCTGCATTCAAGATCAATAACCAACATTCCGCTCCCTTTTATCCCGAGTAAATTATTACAGGAATTATAGTATAATCCCTCCCCCGATTACTACATCCTGATCGAAGAAGACGGCACTCTGCCCCTGAGCCGGCGCCCACTGGGGTTCGTCAAAAACGACACGTACGGAATTACTGAGTGAAGACTGAACTCCCGGGGATGATGGCAAGGACGAGAGATAAATGGTTGCCGGCTGGTCCTTCATGGTAGACCGGACTTTCACAGTGGCCCTGAACTGAGCCGCTGTCCTGCCCGCACGGTCTGCGAAGGACCGGTCAGGCCAGTTCAGATCCCCTACATGAAATTCGCTTTTCACTGCAGCCTCGCGCGGACCCGCGTAAACAGTATTGTGCTGCGCGTCGATCCTTATGACGTACAGGGGCTCGGGAGATGATATGCCCATGCCTTTTCTCTGCCCGATTGTATAGCTGCAAATGCCGCTGTGGGTTCCTATGACTCTTCCCTCCGCATCAACGATCGGTCCTGGAACTGCCGCTCCGGGGATACGTTCCTCTATGAATCTGCGATATCTCCTGTCCTCGACAAAGCATATCTCCTGACTCTCATCCTTCCCGGCAGACGGAAGTTTCAGGTTCCCTGCGATTTTTTTCACAGCGTCTTTTGCAAGATTCCCCAGTGGCAGGATGAGTCGCGAGAGCTGTTCCTGGTTCAGCATATATAAGACGTATGACTGGTCTTTTCTTTGATCAACTCCCTTCTTGAGAGAAAACATCTCCATGTCTTCACGACCGGTCTTTTCGACCCTTGCATAGTGTCCCGTGGAGATAAAATCAGCCGTCCTGCTTGCAGCCTCTCTCATGAGATAAGGGAATTTGATATGTCTGTTGCATAATATGCAGGGATTCGGCGTCGCGCCCTTAAGGTATGCATCGACAAAAGGCCCGATCACTCTGTCAACAAAATCCTTCCGGGCGTCTATTGTCATGTGCGGTATCCCTAAATGCTGAGCGGTCTTGAATGCCTCTTCCACCGCCCGGCTGGAGCAGCACGAGGCGCAGGCTTCGGGTGATTCAGGTTCGTAGAGGCGAAACGACACCCCCTCAACATCGTATCCCCGTTCTTTAAGCAGATAAGCTGTAACGGACGAATCCACCCCTCCGCTCATTCCGACGATAACCTTTGGCATATAGACAATATAACAGATCGGACTCTTGTACTGTAATTGCCGAGCGCAGTGGTAGTAATGAAACATGAGAAAACATGACAGCCCGCAGCATGCGTGAAACGGATAACAGGCGCATTCGCTGTCGGCTTGCCGCAGCATTCTTCATTCCTGGTAAAGATCACATTCTCACATTGAGAACTAATCTTTATCGATATGAGAAATGATAGATAACAGTTTTGCAGAAGATCTTATTATTAAAGCGTTTTATCGCATTGCGATGATTGGTACACATGTTGCAAGTATCGGGATAAATCCATCAGTGAAAGGCGCGAACAGTGGACAAGAGAAGACATCCAAGATTCATCAGAAGGCTTGCAGCGAAATTCATTGTCAACAATGAGAGTTATACGGGCATATCGAGTGACTTCTCTGAAAATGGTCTTTTCATAAGAACCAACCGGGGCTGCTCTGCGAATAATCATATTGATATCGAGCTTATTATGCCGGACAACAGTGTCTCTTCTCTTAAAGGGATTGTCAGAAGAACGAAGAAGACCCCCATCCCATCGATAAAGAACGGAATGGGGATCGAGATCACGGAGAGAGACCGAAGATTTGTAGATTTTCTGAGAGCTATTGCGGAAGAAAGGTAGCGGACTCCAAGATTTTCCGAAGGGATAACGCCGCTTTCCCGATCGCATTTGACACTCGGCTTTTCTCACAACCTCCTCAAGGACCCTGCAGAGTCCGCCGCAGGGTCCTGTACTTTTATGTATTGATATTTTGGGCCTACATTTGATAACTTGAAGCAGTCCAATTTTTGATCCACGCGAGAGGTTTCCTGATTTGAAGGATAATCGGCAATGAAGAACATAGTCCTTACCGGGTTTATGGGAACGGGCAAGACTGAGGTCGGCAGGGAGCTTGCCCGGCTACTCGACCTTAGGCTTATCGATGTAGATACGGAGATAGAGAAATCCGCAAAGATGACTGTCAATGATATCTTCGGGGCGTTCGGGGAGCCAAGGTTCAGAGATATGGAAACCGAAATGGTGAAAGAGGTTTCTAAGAAGAACAATGTAATTATTTCTACCGGCGGAGGGGTTGTGCTTAAGTATGAAAACATGGAGGCATTGAGACAAAACGGGTTGATAGTTTGTCTGAGTGCTAGTCCCGAGACGATTTTCAATAGGCTCCGATACAACTCCGACAGGCCCCTGCTACGGGTCGGGAATCCATTGGAAAAGATAAAGATCATGCTCGATGCCAGGATGCCGTGCTATGAGAACGCGGATATCACGATCGAGACCGATGATAAGACTCCGCTGCAGATAGCGGAGGAAATCGTGTACTTAATAAGAAGCGTAAAATAACAAGAATAGACAAGGAAACATATGGAGACGACAAAGGTTGAACTCGGAGAGAGAAGCTATGATATTTCGATCGGGAGCCACATACTCGACAGCCTTGGTGAAAGACTCCGCGATTGTGGTCTGAGTCCGAAGATTGCGTTGGTCAGCAATCCTACGGTCTTTGCTCTTTATGGTGAACGAACAGCCGATTCAATAAGGAAGGCCGGGTTTGACCTGGTGACCGTAATCATACCGGACGGTGAAGAATACAAGGTGCTCAGCCAGGTGCAGCACGTATACGACGAACTCCTCGGCCACAGGCTTGACAGATCCTCGGGACTCATCGCTCTTGGCGGCGGCGTTATCGGGGATATGACGGGATTTGCGGCTTCGACGTATATGCGGGGGATCTCATTTTTTCAGGTCCCGACAACTCTCCTGGCCCAGGTGGACAGTTCCGTGGGAGGCAAGACAGGTGTTAACCACAGGCTGGGCAAGAATATGATAGGCACGTTCTGGCAGCCCAGACTTGTATGGATCGATCTGGACACGTTGAGAACACTTCCCAGGAGGGAACTGCTGTCCGGACTTGCAGAGGTCATTAAGTACGGTGTTATATATGACAGGGACCTGTTCGAATACCTTGAAACAAACAGGGAGCCTATACTCAATCTTGAATATACTTCAATAGCCCGAATAATCAGGCGCTCATGTGAGATCAAGGCTGATGTGGTCTCCAAAGACGAGAGAGAGGCGGGATTGAGGGCCATACTGAATTACGGGCATACCATCGGACATGCCATAGAGACGGCTACCGGTTACACAAGATATTTGCACGGAGAGGCGGTTGCGATAGGAATGTATCTTGAGGCGAGGTTGTCTCAAGTCCTAGGGCGCATTGGTGAAGGAGATGTCTCCAGAATCAAGGCCCTTATCGATTCTTACGGTCTTCCGTCAGAGATACCGGATGTAATAGACAGAAGCCAGCTGCTTTCGTTCATGCAGCTTGACAAAAAGACAGTTGCGGGAGAACTGAAATTCATTCTGCCCCAGAGTATCGGCATTGTGAGAACAGAGAAAGGGGTCTCGGAGGAGGATGTGAGGAAATCACTTCAGGGTTAAGCCGTCGATGATCTACCTGATGACAAGATGCAGCGCCTTGCAGATAAGCCATGCAAGGACAGTACATGCCGGCAGGGTGAGAACCCAAGCTAGCAGTATGTTCCCTCCGACTCCCCACCTTACCGCTGAGAGCCTCTTTGACGCGCCTACTCCCATTATGGTTGAAGAAATAACATGAGTCGTTGACAACGGAAGCCCTATTCGGGAAGCAATTTCTATGATTGTGGCCGCTGCTGTCTGAGCCGTAAACCCGTGGATGGGGCGGAGCTGCACAAGGCGCATCCCAAGCGTCTTCATGATCTTCCATCCTCCAAATGCAGTGCCGAATGCCATAGCTGCCGCGCACAGTAACATGACCCACAGAGGGACATGAAACGAGGGAAGATGGTAGAAACTCATAAGTGACATTGCGATGATTCCCATTGTCTTCTGGGCGTCATTACTGCCGTGGCTGAATGCCATATACGCGGCTGAAACAATCTGGAGTCTTCCGAAAAGGGAGCTGACAAGCGATGGTGTAGAAGTTCTGAACAGCCAGTTAAGCAGGATCATGAGCAAATAGCTTAAGATAAACCCGATCAATGGGGAGAGGATCAGGGCTGTCAGGACTTTGAGCACCCCCTTTTGGATGATTACGCCGGTCCCTGATGAGGCTATCGCAGCGCCCACTATACTCGCAAGGAGCGCATGACTTGATGAGGTGGGCAGACCGAGATACCATGTGATTATATCCCACAAGATTGCAGCGACGAGAGCGGATATAACCATGGTTTGTGTAATGCTGGATACCTCGACAAGTCCGGAACCTACTGTTTTGGCGACGGCGGTGCCCGACAATGCGCCAATCAGATTCAAAGCGGTTGCCATTAAAACGGCTGCTTTAGGAGTCAGCACCCTGGTTGATACGGATGTGGCTATTGCAGTTGCCGTATCGTGAAAGCCGTTTATGAAATCAAAGAGGACCGCTAAGACTATGACGCAGACGAGCAGAAAGTAAGACTCAGGCATTTTTAAGGACTATGGCTTCGATGATATTGGCTACATCCTCACATTTGTCGGACGCGTCCTCCAGGTGCTCGTAGATTTCCTTCCACTTTATAACCAGTATAGGGTCCTTGATCTCGTCAAACAAGTGCCCGAGGGCGTCTCTGAAGGCCCTGTCTATCCTGTTTTCGAGCCTGTTGATTTCGATGCAGTACTCCTGAACGTGGGAATAATTCTTCTCCCTCAGTTTGATTATGGTCTTGTGCACCAGTTCCGTGGTGGTAAGGAGTTCTTTCGACATGGCTATTGCATGATTGGTTGATTCCTGGAGCTTGAAGACTGTCAGTCTGTCGGTTACGGCCCAAATCAGGTCGAGGATATCATCGAGGGTTGAAGCCAGGGCGTACAGATCTTCCCTGTCTATAGGGGTCACAAAAGTCTTGTTCAGTTTCTTGATGATATCATGCGTGAGCACATCTCCGTCCTGTTCGAGTTCATGCACTTCCCTCGCCCAGGAGTCCAGGTTTGTGAAGTGCTCCATGACAGCAACAAGAAGTGTAGCCGCATGAGTGATATTGGCGGCTACCTTGTCAAAGACCTCAAAGAAGTCGATTTCCTTCGGGAATAGTTTCATGATCTTTTATCTCTCGG
>DATHCU010000116.1:0-6571 GCA_035319385.1 Thermodesulfovibrionales bacterium | reverse complement strand
ATATCTTCATGTTTGTATATCTCTGGAGCAGGTCCGTCATTATGCTCTTGTGCGTCGGATCGAGGTGGGGGATAAGGACAAAGGCCATTCCGCTTTCAGCCGGCATGTTTCTGAAGAACTGCTCGAACGCCTCCAATCCGCCGGCGGATGCGCCTATGCCCACGATATAGAAGCTGTCCTTTTCAATTCTTGATGCGGCCTCTTTCGCATTGGTCTGACGGATGCTTTTTGCAGATTTGACAGGGCGCGGTTCTTGGATCAGTGCTGTTTTCTTCTGGAGTGGTCTTTGAGGTTTCTTTGGAGTTTCTTTTCCCTTTGCCATGCAAGAATTATACTGGAAGTAGGAATAATCCGCAATGGTGCGGATGCTTTACATGTAAGCTTGCCGTTACGCGTCTTCAGGGCATCCCTTTACAACGGGAGGTTGGAGGGTTTGATGAAATGTAATGAAACCTCCCCAGCCCCTCCTTGCAAAGGAGGGGATTTCCGAACACAGATTCCTTCGCATGCCGGTTGCAGCATCATGCGTCTTACATGCCGAAAACAGGGAAATATCTGGAGCGGCTCAGCGGCTAGTGCACCTCGAGGGATGAGAAGAAGTACGGAATCTCATAGGCCGCGGATTCCTTTGAATCGGAGCCGTGGACGATATTGTGCTCGATGTCCGAGGCAAAGTCCGCCCTTATTGTCCCGGCGGCTGCATCTTTCGGGTTGGTCGCGCCCATCGTCTCCCTGACCGTGCTGATGGCGTTTTCTCCCTCGACCACCATGACAACGACAGGTCCCTCTGACATGAAGCCGGTAAGGCTGCCGTAAAAGGGTCTCTCCTTGTGGACGATGTAAAAACCTTTGGCGTCTTCAAGCGACATCTTTATCATCTTCAGGGCCGCGATCCGCAGACCTTTCTGTTCGAACCTTTTTATGACTTCTCCTATCACGTTCTTCTTGACCCCGTCGGGTTTTACTATCGATAATGTCCTTTCCATTATTTCCTCCGATCTATTACTGTTGATTGATGCAGGCTGTTATTAATCCGGTGATCAAATAGTGAATTCTGTCATGGTGCGTATGACTTCCGATAAGCAATAATGACGCCTTGACAGCTTATTGCCCTGTAAATCTAAACTAATTTTTCTATCAGCCCTTTGACCGAATCGCAGGACTTCCTGAAACGGGCTTTCTCTTCCTTTTCCAGCTTGACCTCGACGACCTTTTCGACGCCTTCCTTGCCGAGTATGACAGGGACGCCCATGTAAAGGTCTTTGGCCCCGTACTCTCCGTTCAGATAAGCGGCGCAGGGCAGCATCCTCTTTTCGTCCAGCAGTATCGCCCTTACCATCTGGAAAGTGGATGCGGCAGGAGCATAATATGCGCTTCCGGTCTTGAGCAGACCGACTATTTCCGCCCCTCCCGTCCTTGTCCGCTCGATCAACGCCTCAATCTTTCTCTTCGGAAGGAGCTCCGTGATCGAGATGCCTTTTACAGTAGAAAACCTGGGCATCGGGACCATATCATCCCCGTGGCCGCCGAGCACCAGGGCCTCAACGTCCTCGGGTGACACGCCCATCTCCATCGCAATGAAGGCCTTCAATCTCGAGGCGTCGAGAATTCCTCCCATGCCCATTATCTTCTTGCAGGAAAACTCCGTGGTCTTCCAGGCAAGCTGGGCCATCACATCCATGGGGTTTGTCACGACGATGATGATGCAGTGGGGCGACGCCTTTGCAATCTCGGCGCTCACGGCCCTGATTATGTTCGCATTGGCGTGCAGGAGGTCGCTCCGGGACATGCCGGGCTTCCTTGCAAGTCCGGCGGTGACAACGACAAGGTCAGAGCCGGCGGTGTCTGCATAACTGTTTGTGCCTGTGATTGTGGAAGAGGAGTTCCAGAGGGGACATGCCTCTGCCATATCGAGGGCCTTGCCCTGAGGCATCCCATCGACAACATCAAAAAGCACGACATCAGCAAGTCCGGACTGGACTATCAGCTGCGCTGTGGTAGCGCCGACATTACCGGCGCCAATGACAGATACCTTTTTCTTCATGGCGAACACTGATTATAAAGGATTCAACGGGATAATGGCAAGAATCAAGGGTTTGGTTATTATATGTCAGGATTCGGGAACCGCTTCGGGTATCCTTTCGAGCCTCACCTTCGAGATCCTCTGGCCGATCATCTCTGAGATGGTTATCCTCTTGCCCTCGATCTCGACGATATCTCCCACCTTGGGGATCTTCTGGAGCGTAATGAGAAGAAAGCCGCTCAGTGTCTCATACTCCGGCGACTCGGGGATCTCGATGCCGTGGTCTTCCTTCAGGTCCCTTGTGCTTATGGAAGCGTCTATCAGGAACGTCCTGTCATCCAGCTTTGTGACAGGGCTCTCCGTATCATACTCGTCCCTTATCTCACCGACAATCTCCTCGAGCAGGTCCTCCATGGTCACAAGCCCCGAAACCCCGCCGTATTCATCTATGACCAGCGCCATATGGATTCTCTTCCTCTGCATTTCTCTCAATAGGAAGCTTATCTTCATGGTCTCGGGGATGAAGAAAGGCGGCTTGATCAGCTTCCTCACATCGACAGCGCCGGCTGCGAAGGCATTCAGGAAATCCTTGACATACAGAATTCCCCTTATGTCGTTTATGTCCTTGCCCTTTACCGGGTAGCGCGAGAACTGCTCTTCTGCAAGTATGCCCTTGATCTCCTCGACCGGGGTGTTGATGTTTATCATGACCATCTTTGTCGAGGGCACCATCACCTCTTTTGCGGACATATCCGTAAACTCGAAGACGCTGTGGATCAGGGCTTGTTCAGCGGGCTCGAAGACACCCTGCTCCCTGCCTTCCCTGATCAGCATCCGCACCTCGTCCTCGGAGACATATGCCCTTCCGGCATGTGATGTCTTCCCGAAGGGTTTGAGAAGTACGTTAGTGCTGAAGGTCAGGATCTTGACGAAGACTATCGCCACCTTCGAAAACCCTTCAATGAACGGGGCTATCCTGAGCCCGAGTCGTTCGGGATTCGAAAGGGCTATGGACTTCGGTATCAACTCGCCGAAGACCAGTAGTAAGAACGTGATCAGGACGGTCACCAGACCAAGAGCGATAGCTTCACTGGACGCGGAGATTGCCTTTACAGGCACCTCCATCAGCAGCGGTTTGATCATCTTGACGGCTGTGGCGCCGCCGACGGCGGCTGCGATGACACCCGCGAGCGTGACGCCGATCTGTGTGGTCGCGAGGAATCTCTCCGGCTCATCCTTGAATTTGTGGAGGATCTCTGCAGTCGTGTTGCCCTCTTCAACGAGGTGCCTTATGTGGCTCCTTCGTGAGGTGACGACCGCTATCTCGGCCCCTGCGAAAAAGCCGTTGATGATTACGAAGATGATTATGAGCAGGATATCAGACCACATAATTAACGGAGGAAACGCCTAAAACCAGCCAAGCTCCGGAAGAACAGATCAACCCTGGCAACGGTTTCCCAAGCCGTTTCTGATGGGACGTTTCGATCTGTTTCGAATTTCGGATTTCGAGTTTTGTATTTGGTCTTTTATTCGGAGGTTCTATTTGCGATGTACTGTCGGTATCCATATACGCGCTAGGCTAATCTCTCAATGACCGCATCGGCAAATCCCGAAGTACTGGCAGCGGACGGATCGTTCGGGTTCGGCTTGAGATCATAGGTCACGTCTTTCCCCTCCTCGATTACTGCTGCTACGGCAGCTTCCAGTCTTTCAGCCGCCTCGAATTCTCCAAGGTGTCTGAGCATCATGACACCTGAAAGTATCATAGCAAGGGGATTTACTTTGTTCAAGCCTTTGTATTTCGGGGCGCTTCCGTGAACAGGCTCAAAGACGGCGCATTGTTCGCCGAGATTTGCGCCCGGCGCAACCCCGAGACCCCCGATGAGGCCGGCCGCAAGATCGGAGACGATGTCACCGTAAAGATTCGGCAGGACCATTACATCGTAGAGTTCCGGCTTCTGAACGAGCTGCATGCACATGTTGTCCACTATCCTGTCTTCAAACTCTATGTCGGGATATTTCTGCGCAACCGCCCGGGCAGTCTCCAGGAACAGGCCGTCGGAGAACTTCATGATATTTGCCTTGTGCACAGCCGTCACTTTCTTCCTCTTGTTCTTCCGCGCGTACTCAAAGGCGAACCGCACGATCCTCTCCGTGCCGAATACGGATATCGGCTTAATGCTGATGCCCGAATCCTGACGGATGGACTTGCCCGTCAATTTATGGACCAGCCCTATTAAATCCTTCGCGCCTTCGGAATCCTTCTCGAACTCTATGCCTGCATACAAATCCTCTGTGTTCTCCCTGACGATTACAAGATCGACATGGTCAAACCTGGTCCTGACGCCTTTAAAGATCCTTGAAGGCCTGAGACAACAATAAAGGTCCAGGACCTGCCTCAGAGTCACGTTGACGCTCCTGAAACCGGTCCCCACGGGTGTTGTGACGGGCCCCTTGATGGCGACCTTGTTCTTCCTGATGGAGTCGATGACCCTCTGCGGCAGGGGGGTGCCTTCTTTTTCATAGACGTCCACTCCAGCATCCTGGACATCCCATTGTATGGGTACGCCGGTTGCCTCGATCACTCTCCTCGTGGCCTCGGATATCTCCGGGCCCGTTCCATCTCCGGGTATTAAAGTTATGTTATACATGAATGCTCCATCTAATTAGGATTGCCCTCCACAAACTGGGAGGATTTCGGGAAATTACCAAGAACCCGGCAATAAAATGTCGTAAGCCGTCATTCCCGCAAGTCGGGAATCCTTCTTCCATGCCTCAAAGTCGATTCCGGTCAAGCCGGAATGACAACCACATAAAAACCTGAAGAATCTTCTTAATAGTGTCTCTCTATTTTGGCACTTCCCCGTATATACCCTCTCCTCCTTGAGTCCGTGACTCGCAGAGGAGAAGGCAAGGTGAGGTCTATCTTGGATCTAGTGTCAGTATTTTCTGTACGGGATCGGGATACTTGGCAATAAGCCGGAGTTCATCGTCTGTCAAAGGTTTCTGTGTATGAAGGTTCGCATATTGCACGAGTTCGAGTACCCTCCTCGCCTCATTGTCATCGTGAAAGTGAATGCCCAGCTTGTCGTACACGTGTCTGAAGCCCTTGATGCCGCCGTACTCACCGGTAGTAATTATCCTCCCGGTCTCGGAGAGCTCAGGCTCGCCGCGGCCCACATCTTCAGGGTCATAGAGTTCATAATTCCGCCTGTCTTTCAGGGCGCCGTCGGCATGGATCCCGGATTCATGGGCAAAGGCGTTCGCACCGATGCCGGGCTGGTTTATAGGGATCGGGATGTTGAAGGCGTAGGATGCATATTTGCCGATCTTCCAGGCCATCTTCAGGTCCACGTGCTCATCGAGCGGCAGTTTGTCCTTCAATGCATGAGAGAACTTCAGGGCCAGTATCGTCGATACCAGGTCGCAGTTCCCGCACCTTTCGCCGTAACCGTTGATTGTCGTGTTGATGTATGAATCGACGCCCGCCTCTATCGCGCCCTGGGCGCCGGCTATTGAAACCGCCTCTCCCATCCCGAGATCGTTGTGGCAGTGCATTTCGAGCGGGAATTTGGTTGCCATGGCGAGGGCCTTGATCCTTTCATATATTGTTATCGGATCGTCTGTGCCCAGTGTGTCACAGTACCTGAAGCGGCTTGCCCCCGCCTCTTTGCCCGCAATGACGAATTCTATCAGCCTGTCGAGTTCCGTCCTGGAGGCGTCTTCAGCATTGACGCCGACCGTCTCTGCGCCAAGGTCTTTCGCGATCTTGACAGAATCAGTCAGCGACTTGATGATGTCCTTGAATGTCCTTTTCCCCTGGAATTTCCCATGTATCATAATTTCGGACGTGGACATTGAAATATTAAGATGCTTCAGTTCAGGGCAGTTCTTGAAGCTTAGCTTCACGTCTTCCGGAACGGCCCTGCACCACCCCTCAAGGTGGATCCTCTTCATGGCGCCGAGTTTCATGAGTTCCAGATTCGCGTTGATGTAATTGAGCTCGTGTTTCAGAGTCGGGAACCCGACTTCGCTCTGGAAGATGCCCATCTCGTCGAGATAGATGTTCAGCATCGTCTTTGAGAGTTTGGGCAGCAAAATCCTGGAGGTCTGAACCCCGTCCCTGTTTGTTACGTCAATTAAGTAAACTTTACCTTTCATATTTGTCTCTATCCTTTATTAAAGAGTTTGTCCGTATTGTGTATTGGGGGCTGCAGGTGTATAACAGGCTGAGCAACTTCAGGGCCTGAAGTCTGCAAAATTCCATCAACCTTTTACATACTATTAATAGCATAAATAGACTAATATTACAATAAGTTACTGGAGCCATCCCGGCCCGGGGACAAATAAAGACTGGAAAAGAGAAGAACACTTTGTTAAAATTAAGTCCGGTTTTTAGAAGGGAGATCCATGGACTTAAAAGGACAGGTGGCTGTTGTGACGGGCGGCACGCGCGGTATCGGCAAGGCAATTGCGGAGAAACTGGCGGGTAATGGGGTGAATGTCGTAGTCTGCGGCAGGAATCCGGAGACGGCTGCGAAGGCGGCG
>DATHCU010000115.1:0-3472 GCA_035319385.1 Thermodesulfovibrionales bacterium | reverse complement strand
CCCTCCATCCTATATCGACTAGGGCCGCCTTTTGTGATTTCATGAAGCCCCTCTGCTGAAGATACAAACGCAGAAGGTCTCTCATCGTCCGAGTCTTCTTAAGGACCATTTCAGAAAGCCGCCTGTCATTGAACAGTTCCCTCAACGATCCGAGTGTGCTGCTCTCCGTCAGTCTCGATTCCTGCGACAGATGATACTCGTTCAACAGCGAATCGGTCTCCGCCGTCGTGACCCCGAGCCGCGTCAAAACATCTTTCACCGTTGAGGCAAGCCGTGTTGTATGTCGCCACTCGCGGTCTGTAAGGCTGTCAACAGAAGCCAAAACCGCCGTGTAGCGGCTTGCGCACAAATAATGACTGTTAAATACCTCTCCGCCGTCAGATAATCTGTCTGCGAACAGAGTGAATATCTTTTTCAACATAAAGCCGTCACGCGCAATAAAATAGATATTCCTTATATCTTTCTTAGTGAGTTCCAGGAAGAGCAGATGCGTGAATATGGTCAATAGAGGTCCGATGAACATATACCCGAAATTATGCAGCAAGTCATCCTTAGAACCGGAAGGCCTTTGCACCGACAACAGGTTTAACAACTCTGAACAACTGCTCCAAAAGTTAGATTCATCCGACAGTTGCCTGACAGCATGAAGGGTATGCTTCCTCGAGAAATTCCAATTGTCGTTCAAGCAAACAGTCTTGACCCCGATCTTCTTGGGGACGAAATAGTCGCTTAGAAAGTTGTCACCAATGTGTTGAAGTTCGTGAGGGCCTATGTTTTCAGCTTCCAGTATAAGCCTGAACAAACTGCCCGAGGACTTAGAGAGTTTATATTCAGAAGAAGCATAAATTGCTTTGAAATAGTCTCCAAGTCCGAGATGATCCAAAACCTGTTTGAGCATTTGAGTAGTGAGGTAAGTGTCGGATACGGCTATCAGGCGATAGCCCTGAGACAGTCTACGCAACTGATCTTTAATGCCGGGCATTGGCAGCGTAACAGCTTTTTCGATCTCCAATTCAATATCCAGAAGCCTCGACACAGTGGCCTGTATATCTTTTACCTTCAGGTATGATGCCACCTCGAAAAATACATCGTGAATTGAATATTCTCTGTCCTTTCCATGGGCAGTTGCCTGACTCTTCAGGTTCTCTTCCACAGTCTTCCTGAGAGAAAGCAATCCAGCGCCTGAGCGGTCTACGACACCATCTTTTAGTGCCCTGTCACATGATAGTTCCTTAGTCTTTTCCGGGGGGTCAACCCTCCGGATTAGCACAGTGTCAAAGATGTCAAAAGAAACCACCTTAATGTCCCGTGATAATTGCAGGGTATTCAGGGATTGAACCGAATCTATTATCATATTTCAGAATTCCACGGACAAGAGACTATTCCGGCTTAATACATTTTATCGGTGACAAGAGTATATCCAAAGGCAGGAGGGCAAGTCCCAGTATCTTCAACCGCGGGTTCCTAACCCTTTCACATTCGCTCAGATAGGCAGCTGCGTCACCTGATATTTGGTGCTTGCGTCTTCTGAAAGAGGCAAGTACTGTCTTAACGCAATAGAGCTTCGCATGTCTTGCGAACCTGGTCCATAAATCATAGTCACCCGCCAATCTGAACGAAGGATCCAACGGCCCCGCCTTATGAAATAGATCTCTCGAAAAGAAGACAGAGTCCTGCTGAATAAACCCCAGCATGCCGCTTCTATAGAATCCTCTGCGAATCATATTCTTGAAATAGTATTTCGCATTAAAGACCGTGATTATTTCGCCGCTCTCGTTTATGATAGATGGAATGCCTGTCAACCAGTCTATTCCGCGTTTTGTGAAGACCGAGGACACTATCCTTAAGGTATAATCGAAATAGACATCATCGGAATTCAGCCACGCATAAATAGATCCCGTTGCCAGGCTGAACCCTTTATTTAAGGCATCGTACATGCCGGTATCTCGTTCGCTTACCCAGTAATCAACTGCGGTTTCGTAATCACGGATGATAGATAGAGTGCGGTCTGTTGATCCACCGTCAATTACGATGTATTCCACGTTTGGATAAGTCTGATGTAAGACGCTCTCAATGGTCTTCTCCAAGTACCTGTCACCGTTGAAGACTGCTGTGATGATGCTGATTAGCGGAAGTTCCTTAACTTCTTTACCCGCGTCACCCAGACTGGAGATATATTGTTCGATCTTCTCACTCGTCTCCTTGTCCACAGGGACCGTCTGTTCTTCAATGTCATGAAAATACCATGTCCCACTTACATTTCTGTATGAATGTTTATAAAGTTGCTTTGTCCTCAATCCCCCCTCTCCCTGTCGGCACTTGCCTTCCGGCAGGGCGGGAAGTCTGTCTGGCCTGTCCCCGCACTTCTTCCAGATCGCAGGCTCTGTACTGCTTGCTAGTCTTGTCGTGCTGTATTGCAAATCTCCGGAGGAGGTGCTTTTATGCATGTGTCATGGATCCTTTCCTTAGAAATCTCATATGAGACATCCAAAGGTTTCTGCCACAGATTATATCTGTTTGGTCCATCTTAAAGCGAATCTATCTCCGCCAGGATTGCCCGGAAACAGTTTTCATAGTCCAGATAATCAGAAAAGAATCGGAATGCATTTTCTCTGTAAGAAGCATAATTGTTCGCAATCATGTCGAGAGCCAGCTCGATCTCCGATTCATCAGAGACCGCGACGCCGAATCCCGATCCTTCAGCATATTCCCGGATCCCCTTGAGATGAGACGGAATGACTACCGGCAACCCGCATCGTAAGAAGGCTGCAAGCTTGCCGGAAGACAATCCAATGTTGGTCACATTATCAGGTAGATCTTTCTTGTACCATACCAACCCGATATCTGCAGAAGCCACAAGATTGAAATACTCTTCTTCGTTCAGGACATCGAGAGAAAGAATCAGTTTGGGGCCGTGAAGATTAACTTCCTTAATTAGTGGTTTCAACTCCTGCACATAATCATCACGGCTAAAGCCGTGCATTATCAGAACAAAGTCATCACCCCATCCTTCAACTGCCTTGATGATCTGTTCATCCAATGCCCATGCCTCGATCGCGCCTGCGTACAATACCACCTTCTTGTTATCCGGTATCCCAAACCTTTCCCGCAGGTAGTGCGATCTTTCCGGCTTGGATCCCACATAACTATTCGGGACCTTAAATATATGGTCTCTATCAATGTTATGAAGGTTAGCAATCAAGTCCTTCCTTGTCTCGTCCTGCACCACCGTAAAGACTGCTCTCTTGTTCAGACTGATTTCAAGGGATTTCTTGACGCGGCCTATAAGGTCTTTAGTGCGGTCTGCATCAACGATTTCCAGGGAAAAATATATGAACGGTATCCTGCGTGCGATACCTAAAATTCCCGCAGCTATCAATTCATTTTGAAGATAGGGGATGAGTAAATCATACCTGAAAGGGCAGAAGAGCAAAGTCTTAAGGATGCTGTATACTGCTGAACCTTTTTTTTC
>DATHCU010000114.1:0-2870 GCA_035319385.1 Thermodesulfovibrionales bacterium | reverse complement strand
AGCGGCAGCGCAGGCGGCGGTAGCAGTAGCGGCGGCGGCAGCGGAAGTGGTAGTGGCAGCGGAACTACCATCAACGCGGCAAATGAGCTGAATACGACCTGCCTGACCTGCCACGGCGACAATCGCTCCAGGGTCAGCTGCAGCAACAGCAGATGGACCGCTCATAACGGCACCAGGGTGAGCACGGCTGTATACAATGCCGTAAGCACCTATCTAACCGGATCGACCTGCAGCACCAGCGGTGGAAGCACCGGCAGCGGAAGCGGAAGTTCCGGAGGAGACGATTAATCGGAAATCTTGTTGAGGCCATTGCCAAGACAATAGACAATCCGCTGATATAGCAAACTCCGGGGGGGCGAAAGCCCCCCCTTTTATTTGGATTGTCACCGGATTTTAGTATACTTGTATCAAACGCCGCTAATTTAGTGAATCGAATTACTACTACTGAAAGGATGGAAGATCATGAGAGGCAAATATTTCTTGGCGGTTCTCTTTGGGATCATGTTTCTTTTTGCTGCCGGCTGTCAGCAGGGTAAAACAGGACCAAAAGAGCTGCTCGACAAGTATTTTTCCGCCGCAATTAAGCAGGATTACGCTACGGCCTATTCCTGCTATTATGACGCCTACAAGGCAAAGGTGTCGCAGGACGAGTACATCAAACACAGAAAAGAAGCGTCTGTCTTGCAGTCCTACAAGATCGTCTCTGTCAAGCAGGAGGGCGACACCGCCAGTGCAGAGGTGCAGTTGACGTTCGCTCCATCTGAAAAACTGAAGAGGAAAGAGCCCGTTACATCGACCGTGACGGAGGAGATGATCAAGGAGAACGGGGCCTGGAAGATCAAGGTCTGGTAGCAGACTATGAAAACAACCTAAACAGCAGGAAGGTCACCGCTGCTCCCATCAGACTTCCGAGAATGACTTCCCAGATCGTGTGCGCCCCTGTAGATACCCTGCTGTGAGCTATGATGATCGCGATAACAAAGGAGAGCACTGAGGCGATGAAGTGCTCCGTAAGATACGTGGTAGCAACCCACGCGGAAAATGCAAGGGCGGCATGTCCGCTCGGCATCCCGCCCCGGAGAGGCATGCCTTTCCCAAAATAGGCCTTGGTCATGACCACCAGAATGAGCACGAGTATAAATGCGATTACTGCAATCTCTTCCTTTGAATGCTTGGCGATGTGAAGGCCGTCCCTGAAGACCGCCTTCAGATAGGGGAAAAGGATTATGTAACCTATCACCGCGGCGCCGAATGCCGTCACCAGCACGGCCCCGGCAGCCGTGTCTTTTGCCACCCTCGCCTTTTCACTGCGTCCCGGGGAGATGATGTCGACAACAGCCTCGATGGCAGTATTGAACATCTCCGCAAGGATCACCGCGATAACAGACAGGGAGATGATGAGAAACTCTGTCTTTGTGACGCCGAGAATATAGCTGACCAAAAGCACGGCAACCGCTGCGAAGAAGTGATAGCGGAGATGCCGCTGCGTCTTTGCAGCATAGAGTATCCCTTCGATGGCAAAATCAGCGCTTCTCAACCATTGTTTAAAGGGCATATAAGATTCTTCCCCAGTCTATGCCGAGACCAAATTCTCTTCGCGCAGAATCCCTGCCAGTGCTTTTATCAGGAGGGCATTTGCCTTATGCGTTCCTACCGCCACCCTTAAATACAGACCGTCAAGTCCGCCATATCCCGAGCAGGCCCCAACAAGGAACCCCTTACGCTTCAGCTTCTGATAAACTGAGGCCGCGTTGCCAATTTTCAGCAGATAGAAATTCACCTGGGATGGGAAGAAATCTATTCTCAGTCGCCTGAACCCCTTTTCTAGGAACTTTTTCTCCACCTGCATAAACAGCGTGGTCTCTCTCCTGTAAACATCGTCCTTCAGGGCTATCGCAGCAGCCCTTTGGGCGAGACTGTTTACTGCAGCGGATTCCCTCAATTCACCTATCTTGCGGACAACTTCCGGATGAAAGACCGCGTATGAGATCATCAGTCCGGCAAGAGCGTAAAAGAAAGACATCGTCCTGAATACGATCAGACCGGGATTGTTTCCGACTTCGCTGACCACTGAACAGTCAGGGCAGAAATCTGCAAATGCCTCATCAATAATGAGATAGGATCCCGACTCTTTCAAGACAGCCAGCATCTTTCGGATATCCGTCTTTTTGAGAGACAAGCCCGTAATACTGTCCGGGTTACTTACAAGCGCCAGACTTGAAGGATGAGACGCCAGTAATGAAATCAAATCGTCGACATCGGGGATAAGATCGGTCGTGTATTTCAATTCATGCCGTATCACTTTTACTCCGGGTAATGCAGGCATATACATCGGAATGAACGATCCCGCAATCAGGACTTTCTCAGGCCGAATCGCCCCGACCGCAAGAGAGAGCAATTCCATGCTCCCGCTTCCACAAACAGTCATCTCCGGGTCTATGCCGTGATACTGCCCGATCCTTCTTCTCAGTCTCTCGGCCGAGGGATCGGGAAAGTGGTGAAGATATTTGAGGTGTTTTCTAAGCTCAGCCTTAATCTTTTTCGAGACGCCCAGGGGATTTGAAGGCATACTGAAATCGAATACCCTCCTCTCAGGTATCTTCAGCTCTTCAGCAAGCCTGTAGATGTTATCAGCGCTGTCAGTTGTTTCACTGTGCATTAAACGAACCTTTCTTTGACCAGAATCATGGTAACAGGTGTGTACTATTCAAATAGTATACCTAAACATATCTCCATGCACCATATCCCCTGTGCTACACTACTATATCATGACTTCCGGAAACACACTTGTTGATGAACTGCAAAGACTGTACACGAGCAAGAAAAGGGAGATTGCGCTCCGTCTCAGGGATTTTCGAAGGTGTTGGGAA
>DATHCU010000113.1:0-5830 GCA_035319385.1 Thermodesulfovibrionales bacterium | reverse complement strand
ATGTCAATTCGCAGCTCGCAAAGAAAGAGGCGATATCCACTGGCTATGATGAAGCCCTTTTGCTTGATACAGAGGGATATGTCTCTGAGGGAAGCGGGGAGAATATCTTTATCGTGAGGAATGGTGTTTTGAAGACCACTCCGCTCACTTCGATCCTTGAGGGAATAACAAGAAACAGCGTCCTTCAGATAGCAGAAGACGAGGGAATTGAGGCGAAGGAAGAACGGTTTACCCGCGATGAACTTTATATAGCGGATGAGGCTTTCTTTACGGGTACGGCTGCCGAAATAACCCCGATAAGGGAAGCTGATGGAAGAAAGATCGGGGCGGGCAAGCCGGGAGAGATCACAAAGAAAGTCCAGTCAATCTTCTTCGATGTTGTCAAAGGCAAGAACAAGAAGTACAAAGCCTGGCTAACTAGAGTGTAGTCGGAATCCCGCCCGCTCTAGAAGACATCCTTTACGTATAATGATTGGGGGTATAGAATTCTATACCCCCTTTGTTGTCACTATTTCTTTTCGGTTGCCGCTGGAGCCGGTGCTGCCGGAACTGCCTCGGCTTTCTTATGGCATTTCGTGCAATCTGAACCTTCCTGCCAGCCAAAAGACTTTGTTCCGTCATGACAGACGCCGCAGAATTTGCCAGCTACATGGTCTGCCTTCGTTATTTTGGCGGAACCTTCGGAACCCGGCGTCTTCATCGCGAAAGGAACGTTCGTTTTGTGGCATTCCATACACTTGCCAGGTCCGAGTTTTGTGTTGTGAAGCTTGCCGTCAAACGTGACAGGACCAAGATCCCCATCTTTGTAGACATAGGTTTTCATACCTGCAAAAACCGAAGTCACGAGCATCAGAGATACAACTACAGCCAGAACAATCATAAATCGTTTCATCATTTTTCACCCCCTTTCATTCATAGATAGAATGCGAAAGTTTGCGCTTATATGACGAGAAATGATGCGCCTTCCCTCTACAAACGGACGTTTCATTTTATTTTATTATGACCGGCGCAGGGAATCAATCCCCCTTCCGGAAATGGTTCGAGGTCCGCGATATCTTCGGAACGGGGGGCTTGATTTTTTCTCGGCGAATGATGAGTGATATATAATATATATGCGCTCAGAACGCGGGTGAAAGAAGTTCCGGCTGCGATGGATGCCCGGGATTGTTTTCACAAAATTCATGCGTTACTTTTCTTGAATTCTCAAAAGCCTTTATGTATTATTAATCTAGCACTATGAATAGACTTATAAAAAAGGCGATATTGCCCGCAGGAGGACTCGGCACCAGGTTTCTGCCCGCGACCAAAGCCTCTCCAAAAGAGATGCTGCCGATTGTCGACAAGCCTTTGATACAGTATGCAGTCGAGGAAGCCCAATCATGCGGGATTGAGGATTTCATAATCATTACCGGGAAGAACAAGAGGGCGATTGAGGATCACTTTGACTCGGCATTCAAACTTGAGGAGAGTCTCAAGAGATCCGGGAAGAAGAAGCTTCTCGATGAGATTAACCGTCTGAACGGTCTGAACTTCGCGTATATCAGACAGAGAGAGGCTTTGGGACTTGGACATGCCATATGCTGCGCGGGACCATTTGTAAAGGACGAACCTTTTGCGGTGCTTCTCAGTGATGATATAATTGAGCCAGGGACTCATCTCCTGAGAGACATGATCGATCTGTACAGGGAATATGAATCACCCGTTCTTGCGCTGGAAAGGGTGCCGTTGTCCGAGGTGAACAAATATGGTATCGTCGACGGGGTCAAAGAAAGAGAGAATGTCTACAGGATCAATAACCTTGTCGAAAAACCATCTCCTTCCGAGGCGCCATCCGACATGGCAATCATAGGCAGGTATATCCTGACATCCGATATTTTTGAAACTCTTGAAGATGTCCGGCCCGGCAAAGGTGGTGAGATACAGCTTACCGATGCCCTTTTTGGTCTTTTGAAGAAGCGCCAAATCTATGGATACCTCTTCTCCGGGAAGAGGTATGACGCCGGCGACAAACTTGGGTACCTTAAGGCAACGGTTGATCTCGCCTTAAGAAACCCGCAGCTTTCCGGACAGTTCAAGGAATATCTTATAAATGCCGCTGATAAACTAAGAAATTAGACAATAGGAGACGATATGGTTGATGTCTTAGACGTTGAACAGAAGGTCGACAAAGAAGTTGAGATTCCTGATACATTGCCTGTCTTGCCTGTTAGGGATATCGTCGTTTTTCCTTATATGATCCTCCCGCTGTTTGTAGGAAGGGAGATGTCCATAAAAGCCATAGAACATTCCCTGAGCACGAACAGGATGGTTTTGCTGCTCACACAGAAAGACCTGAATGTGGAAAATCCTACGCCCGATGACCTGTTCAAAATCGGGACTGTGGCCCTTGTTATGAGAATGCTCAAACTGCCGGACGGCAGGGTGAAGATACTTGTGCAAGGCCTTAGCAAGGCACGCGCCTTGAACTATGAACAGACAGAGCCTTTCTTCAAGGCAAACATCGAGACGATACCCGACCAGAAGACCGAACCTCTGAGCATCGAAGACGAAGCCCTAGTGAGGAATACGAAGGGCCAACTGGAGAAAGTCGTATCTCTGGGGAAATCTATTCTGCCGGATATTATGGGTGTGGTTGAGAATATAGAGGAACCCGGAAGACTTGCGGATCTGGTTGCCTCTAATATAGGACTGAAGACCGAACAGTCGCAGGAGATACTCGAGATGATAGATCCTATCCTGCGTCTCAAGAGAGTCAATGAGGTCTTGTCCAGGGAGATCGAACTCCTGACCGTTCAACAGAAGATACAGTCTGAAGCCAGGGGTGAAATCGACAAAACCCAGAGGGAATACTTTCTGAGAGAGCAGCTGAAGGCCATTCAGAAGGAACTCGGCGACATCGATGAGAGGGCGGAAGAGATACGCGAGTTCAGGAAGAAGGTCGAAGATGCAAAGATGCCTGAGAAGGTTTTCAAGGAGGCTGAGAAACAGCTCAAGCGTCTCGAGAAGATGCATCCGGACAGCGCGGAGTCTGCCACTGTGAGGACTTATCTTGATTGGCTGGTGGAGATACCATGGTCCAAGGCCACGACCGATAACCTCGATATAAAGGCGGCTGAAAAGGTACTGAATCACGATCACTATGATCTGGAGAAGGTCAAGGAGCGGATACTCGAATATCTCAGTGTCAGAAAACTGAAGGAGAAGATGAAGGGTCCGATACTCTGTTTTATCGGTCCTCCAGGTGTTGGCAAGACATCATTGGGAAAGTCGATCGCGCGTTCGCTGGGCAGGGAATTCGTGAGGATGTCTCTCGGCGGCGTGAGGGATGAGGCTGAGATCAGAGGTCATAGAAGGACTTATGTCGGGGCACTTCCGGGCAGGATAATACAGGGGATCAAGACCGCGGGCACCAACAACCCGGTGTTCATGCTTGATGAAATCGACAAGATAGGTACAGACTTCAGGGGAGACCCGTCTTCTGCCCTTCTTGAGGTCCTCGACCCTGAACAGAACAATTCTTTTGCCGACCATTATCTGGCTGTTCCCTTTGACCTGTCGAAGGTCATGTTCATCACAACAGGCAATCTGGTCGACACGATACCGGGACCGTTGAGAGACAGGATGGAGATAATCTACCTGTCTGGTTATACAACGGAAGAGAAGCTTGGAATCGCGAAGAATTATCTCATACCAAAGCAGCTCGAAGAGCACGGGATTAGCGCCAAGATATTGAAGATTACGGATTCCGGACTCTTCAACCTCATTTCACAATACACGAGAGAAGCGGGAGTCAGGAACCTCGAAAGAGAGATTGCGAACCTCTGCAGAAAGGTGGCCAAGAAGATTGCTGAAGGCAGAGACAAGCCTTTTGTGATCACTTCGAAGAACCTTAACAGATATCTGGGCGTGCCTAAATTCCTGCCTGAAGAGGAGATAGAAAAGGATGAGGTGGGTGTGTCAACCGGTCTCGCATGGACGGAATCGGGCGGAGATATCATATATGTGGAAGCCACTACGATGAAAGGGAAGGGGCATCTTACTCTCACGGGCCAACTCGGAGATGTCATGAAGGAATCTGCTCAGGCAGCCCTGAGTTATGTCAGGTCGAAGGCGGCGATACTCGGAATCAATGAGGACCTGTTCTCGAAAATAGATCTGCATATTCATGTCCCGGCGGGAGCCATCCCGAAAGACGGTCCGTCTGCGGGAATTACGATGGCAACAGCCATTGCTTCGGCTCTTACCGGAAATCCCGTAAACAAGAACGTTGCGATGACTGGTGAAGTCACCTTAAGGGGCAGGGTGCTTCCTATCGGCGGCCTCAAGGAGAAGACCCTGGCGGCTAAGAGGATGGGCATTAACAGAGTCATCGTGCCGGAACGCAATAAGAAAGACCTGGAGGATATACCGAAATATATCAAGAAGGACATGGAATTCGTATTTGCCGAAACTATGGATGATGTACTCAAGGTAGCGCTGAAGAAGAAGGAAAACAAGAAACCGAAGAAGACCGGCAACAATACACGGTCAGAGCTTAAGAAGAAGAAAAAAAGGTAGTATAATCTGGCTTCCAGAAAGATATCGGATATCGGCGAACTTTTTCTGCTGGACCGGATAAGGAAGCGGTTTAGGAGCAGTGCTGAGAGCGTTATAAGGGGCATAGGCGATGACGCTGCGGTTATAAAGCCTGAAGACGAGACACTGCTCGTTACTACCGACATGATGATCGAGAGGGTTCATTTCGATCTTCACTTCGTCACTCCGTGGCAGCTCGGGTTTAAGCTGATATCCGTAAATGTGAGCGACATTTACGCTATGGGAGGACGACCTGCATACGCTCTCCTTGATATCGCTCTCGCCAGCGGCGCCCAAGAGGATTTTACCGAAGATCTCTTTGACGGCATTCAGTGCGCTCTGAAGACTTACCGCACGGTTCTGATTGGCGGGGACCTGTCGGCATCGAAGAAGGATCTGGCACTTTCAGCCACTCTTATCGGATATACAAAGAAACAGATATTGCGCTCAGGCGCGCGTGTTGGAGACAGGATCTACGTGACGGGACATCTTGGCGAGTCGGCATGTGGTCTTGAGATGCTCAAGAAGATCAAAATGACAGTATCGCTGCGGCGTGAGCCGAGGTCTGCCAAACTCAAGAATGACGCAGGGAAGGCGAAAAACTGCGGCCGAGGGTCAATGGGCGACATAAGGTCTCAAATGTCTTTCAAAGGTTTGTCCTGGAAGGCAATTGAACCGCTGCTTAGGAGGCACCTCATGCCGATGGCCAGGAATCCGCGAGAATACGCGCGATCTGCGACGGCCATGATCGATGTCAGCGACGGGCTTCTGATCGATCTGTCCCGGCTCTGCAACGCGAGCAAGGTGGGAGCGAGGATATATGAAGAGGAGATCCCGGTGTCTGCCGGGATGAAGGAAGCTGCGCGTTCGCTTGGACTCTCTCCATTGAGATTGGCGCTTACCGGTGGCGAGGACTACGAACTTCTCTTTACAGCCTCCCCGAAAAAGAGGGTCCGGGCAATATATATAGGAGATGTAGTAAAATCAGGCATGACAATCGTTGATAGCAAGGGTGTCGAGAAGACGTTCTCAGCGGAAGGCTATCAGCATTTTAAGAGATGATCCACGAAAGATGAACAAATTTCAGAAGATCGCCATCATCGTTGGAGTGTTGGTGCTCCTGCTTCTTTTTGGGAAGACGGTCACCAGGATTGGGTTCAGCGCGCTCGCCTTCATGTGGAAAGGCATAATCATCGTAGTGGGAATCCTGTTCATTCTCTCTTTTCTGAAGAAAGCGGGAAAGAGCAAGTGAAGG
>DATHCU010000112.1:0-4607 GCA_035319385.1 Thermodesulfovibrionales bacterium | reverse complement strand
GATTTCCCTTGCGAGGTAGACCTCGGGACACATGCTCTGGCCGACCACATCACCGCCCAGTTTCTCGATCATCCTAACCTCTGCGCAGCTTTCAAAATGCCTCCCGTCAGTGACTGCATAGACTCCATTGGCAATCTGTCTTTCAGGGAATAATCTCGCAGCGCTCCTAGCAAGCAGGTTCATCAGATCAGGACAGACAGGGTCCCGCATGACGAGCAGATAACTGTCGGAAAGGTGAACGTCCTTTCTCATCGAAAAATCAAGATAATCATCCGGAATTATGAAATCCCGAAGCCTCAGATCCCTCTTTATAGCCCCGACCCCGCCCTCCACGAGGATACTCTTTACACCCGCCCGCTCGAATACCCAGAAAATCTGACGCGAGGCATCCGCCCTTTTTACACCCGGCCGCCATCCATGCATCTTAAGGGTCAGGGCCGGCTCTCCATCAACCTCAAACAGGGTCATCTCCGGACTGTCGCCAAACGGCGTCGAAAAAGTCTTCCTGTCCAATACCGTAACCCCCGAAAGATGAAGGTCTTCCGGAAAATTGATCGCAAAGGTGCTCGAACCGCCGATAAAAGCCACCGCGGCTTTGGGAATCGCTCTTTTCATTAGTAGTCCTTAAGGATGTTAAACTCCGTATCTCTTAACGCAGCTGTCCTTCCCGTCCTTCTTATGAGGTCAACCATATCCTCGATTGTCATCCGGTGCGACACTCCCGCCGCCTTCACCACATTCTCTTCTATCATGATACTGCCCAGGTCATTTGCCCCGAAGGACAGACAGATTTGGCCTACATCCTTTCCCTGGGTGACCCATGAACCCTGGACATTCTCGAAATTATCGAGAAACAAGCGGCTGAGAGAAAGCGTCCTGAGATACTCGAGAGACGAGATCGCCCTGCCGCCTAAAGCTGTGTTGCCCGGCTGAAATGTCCATGGAATGAACGAGAGAAATCCGCCCGTCGTGTCCTGGAGGTCTCTTATCTTCAGGAGATGGCTGATCCGGTCTTCAATCGTCTCGACAGTGCCGATCATCATGGTGGCCGTCGTCTTCATCCCCAGCTTGTGTGCCTCCTCCATGACCTCGAGCCATCTGGAAGAAGATATCTTCTTAGGGCTTATGCGCTGCCTGACGCTGTCAACCAATATCTCCGCTCCTCCGCCGGGCAATGAATCCAGCCCCGCCGAGACAAGCTCTTTGAGGGTATCAGCTATCGACAGTCCTGAGGATTCAGACAGATGGACAATTTCGGGAGGAGAAAGACTGTGAATCCTGATGGTAAACCTCTCCTTTATCCCGCGAAACATGTTCGTGTAGTAATCCAGGTTCAGATCAGGATTGATTCCGCCCTGAATCATGACCTGGGTGCCTGAAAGCCGGATGGTCTCTTCCACCTTGTCATTTATCTCTTCCTGGCTCAGCACATAGGCTTCAGCGTGACCCTTGGGACGGTAGAACGCGCAGAAGGAACATTCATTCCGGCATATGTTGGTGTAATTGATATTACGGTCGATCTGAAAGGTGGCTCTCCCGTCAGGATGCTTGACCGCACGGACCGTATCAGCCGCTTCTGCAAGGTCAAGAAGTGTCGCCTTTTGAAAAAGCAGCATGGCTTCGTCAGAGCCAATCCTCTCCTCCAAAGCCTTCTTCAGAATATTACGGACATCCATCTTAAAACACCTCTTTATTCGTTTCGAGCATAATTCTTGGAGCGGATATTTATAAACTCAAGAGCAGGGACACTCGCCAGCTCTCCGATGCCTGCAGCCATCTGATAGAACTTCAGCAGGCCTTCCTGATAGTCTTTGCCGAAGATGAAACGGAGCGACCGGAAATAGTCCATTAGAAAAGAAGGGCTGAACGGTTCCCATCGGGCAGCATATTCGGCAATCTCAGTCAGATGTTCCATGGAGTAATCCATGGACTTCTTAAAGATCTCATAGACGTACTCACACAATTCGCCCTTTGTCTCTGCAAATTCCCTGTTGACTGCCCACACCGCATAGACCATCTTCATGCCTGTCAGCTTCTTCCACTCAATACCCAGGTCGTAAAGGAAAAGATCTCTCCTGTCCACATAGTGCTTGAGGGCGATATCACCGATAAGCAGAGCCGCATCGGCATCGGCAAGCATCCTGTCAAGCTCGGGCTGACATTGTACATATTCCGGAGCGACCCCGTATCCCTTGTTCAGGATGAATTTCAGAAGGACCTGTGAAGTGGCGGACATGGTCGTAAGGGCGATCTTCTTCCCGGATAATTCATCTATCGGGAAACGGCTCATAAGGAGAATGCTCTTGACTTCGCCGTCCGAGCCGACCGTGAAATCAGGCATGAGGACAAGCGATTCATGGTGACGCGCATACTCGATCGAAGAAATCGGAGAAATGACAAGGTCCCCGTTTATAAGCATCCTGTTTAATTCCGTAGGGGTCCCCTTTATGAGGTCCACGTCGAGCAGGGCAGAACTCTTGACCAGCCCATAATAAAGAGGCAGGCAATTCAAAAACTGGATATGTCCAACCTTGGGTCTCACTCGCAACTCCTCCTCATTTCCGGTCATATATTTTGATGACATTGTACAGGGTGTCTCTTTCGACCGGGACTCTCCCCGCGTCATAGATCAGCCGCAGGAGTTCATCCCGCGAGATTGACTGCTCTGTATCGGCGCCAGCAGCATGGGTTATCTTCTCTTCTACGACTGTGCCGTCCAGGTCGTCTATGCCAAAAAGAAGAGAGATTTGTGCCACTTTTAATCCGAGCATGATCCAAAACGCCTTCACATGGGGGAAGTTGTCGAGGACAAGCCTCGAAACAGCGAGCATCCTCAGGTTCTCAAAGGCAGAAGGCTTTTTATAATCCGGCAGCTGGGTATTCCAGGGATGAAATGGCAACGGGATGAAGGATTGAAACCCGCCTGTCTCATCCTGCAATTCTCTCAAGCGGATGAGATGATCTATCCTCTCTTCAACGGTTTCGATATGTCCATAGAGCATGGTGGCGTTGGATTTGAGTCCCAGGCCGTGTGCGGTCTTCATCACATCGAGCCATTCCTCTGCAGTCGCCTTTTTCGAGCAGACCACGTCCCTCACCCGGTGGTTCAATATTTCTGCGCCTCCGCCGGGCAGAGAACCCAGTCCGGCTTCCTTCAACTTTATCAGGACGTCCTTTATTGAAAGGTTTGCGATCTTTGCGAAGTAGGCGATTTCAACGGCTGTGAAGGCCTGTATGTGGACCTCGGGCATCATCTCTTTCAGACTGGACAGGACATTAATATAGTAGTCAAACGGAAGATCCGGATGCAGGCCGCTTACGATATGAAACTCTGTAATCCCAAGATCCTTCGCCGACCGGGCAACATCCTTTACTTCATCAAGGGTCATAGCATACGCATCGGCATCGGACTTGTCCCTGCTAAAAGCACAGAACTTGCAGCGTGATACACAGATGTTTGTCAGATTGATATGCCGGTTAACGTTGAAATAGGCGTGGTCTCCGGATTTCCTTATCCTCACCTTGTTCGCGAGCTGTCCGATTGAAAGCAGGTCGCTTGACTCCATCAGAGACAAGGCGTCGTCTTTTGTAAGTCTGACGCCATTGTCGACTTTTTCGCGTATCGCAGCTAGGTTGTTGTCAGTCATATTCTAATCTCCTGGCGGTAGTAGCCGCAGGCTTTAGCCTGCGTTTCTTTATCAGCCTGTCTTTCAGGATGGACGCAACCTAAAGGTTGCGGCTACCAACTTATTATTGTCATCATTGCGGGACTAATTGCTTACTCTCTCCTCCAGCCTTTGAATAACTCATGTTTGATCTTTAACAGACCCAAGATCTTTCCGGTCATGAAATCCACCATGTCATCTATAGTCCTGGGATGATGATAAAATGCCGGCATTGCGGGCAAGATCTGCGCGCCGGCCCTTGCAGCCTTGACCATATTCTCCAGATGGATGAGACTCAGCGGGGTCTCCCGGACAACGAGTATCAGCTGCCTTCCCTCTTTGAGCGCGACATCGGCTGTCCTTTCGATCAGGTTACTCGATATCCCGTTTGCTATTGCAGCCAGCTTTCCCATGCTGCACGGACAGACGACAACAGCTTCAGGAGAGCTGGATCCGCTCATGAAGGGGGCTTCAAAATTATCGTTCTCCCATATCTTTATCTGCTTTCTGACGTCCGATAACCCGAGTTTCTCCATTTCTTCAAATCCGGATGTCCCGAGTTCTTCCTTCATCACCATCTTGCCTGCGCGGGTCACAACCACTTCGACCCGGTGCTTCTTTCTCGCGAGCTCACGGATCAGCCTGATGCCGTATATACTTCCGCTTGCGCCTGTAATGCCGACCACATACTCAGACAATTGCGGACCTCCCGAAGATCACTTCAGCGGCAACGAAACCGAACATAAGGACGCTGATAACGCCGTTCATCGTGAAGAATGCCATATTGAGCCTGGAGAGATCGTCGGCCTTGATAATGGCGTTTTCGTAAGCAAGAAGAATTGCGGTAACGAGTATTCCGGCAAAATAGAGCATTCCCATGTTCATCCTGATGCCGAGATAGCCCAATAGAATGATCGAAGCTGAGTGAAGGAGCTTGGTCAA
>DATHCU010000111.1:0-2365 GCA_035319385.1 Thermodesulfovibrionales bacterium | reverse complement strand
CCGAAATCCGGATTCTGGGTCTTTCTCTCCCGCGGAACTTGACGGCATTTCCGATAAGATTCTGAAACAGCCTTACCATCTGCGAAGGATCGGCCTCAACAGTTGGCAGGGGGCCGCAAACTACCTCTGCGCCGTTAGCCTCGATCACTGCCGAGAGATTGGAAAGCGCCTGTCGGAGGGCCAGCGAACAATCAATTAACGTGAAAGCCTTTTCTTTTGAGTTCACCTGTGAGTAATCCAGGAGGTCCCTGATGAGGATCTTCATCCTCTCAAGAGAATCAAGGATGAAATCCGTCAATTCGTCGGCCTCTTTATCAAGTCTGTTCTTATAGCGTTTCTCGAATATCCTGACGGACATCGAGGCAACGCTCAATGGGGCCTGAAGATCGTGGGACACCACATAGGCGAACTGCTTCAGGTCCGAGTTTGAACGTGCAAGTTCATCCGCAAGATGCTTCAACTCTTCCTCGGACTTCCTGCGCTCCGTGATGTCTTCACCGGAACTGAGGGTCCCCGTAATGATGCCCGCTTCATTCCTGAGGACCGTATTGTGCCATGCTATCAGTCTTTTCCCGCCCGATTTTGTCTGTATGAAGTTCTCGAAGTATTCGATCGGCTCAGTCTCTCCCGAGACCAATCTGTCAAATCCATCCTTTACACGGGCCCTGTCAGGTTCCGGAACAAAATTGTCGAACCAGTTCTTGCCGATAACTTCGCATTCTTCACGGTCAAGACACTCGCACCCCTTCTTGTTGATCAACTCAACACACTGATCGGCCCCCAGAACCACAAATATGACTCCTGCTATGTCCAGGTACCCCTGCGCTTTATCCCGCTCTCTCTGCAACTCGATCTCGATACGGTTATGTTCATCGATCTTCCTTTCGAGGGCAACATTAATATCTCTGAGTTCAGTTGTACGCTGCTCCACGAGCTCGGCAAGGTGTTCACGATGTTTCAACAGTTCATTCTGTGCGGATCTGCGCTCTGTGACGTCACGAAATGCAACAACCGCGCCGACAAGTCTGCCTTCTTCCAAAATCGGGGTGCTTATATAGGAAACCGGAAAGCTCGTGCCGTCTTTCCTCCAAAATATATCTTCCCTCACGCGCTGAATTACACCGTTTTTATAGGCAAGGTAAATGGGACACTCTTCTTCAGGGAAAGTCCTGCCGTCTTCTTTTGTGTGGTGCCAGATTTCGTGACTCGGCCTGCCCAGAAGTTCTTCCGCGGAATATCCGAGCATGCCGGCCGCAGCGGGATTCACGAATGTGTGGCTCCCCTGAAGGTCCAGACCCAGTATGCCTTCACCGACTGATTTGAGGATGAGCTCGTTCTGAGCTTGAAGTCTTGCAATCGAGGCCGCCGCTTTTCTGAGTTCAGCCCTTTCTTCAGCCTCTTTCATGGCACGCTGAACAGCGGGTACAAGCCGTGACAAGTGAGTCTTGAGGACATAGTCCGTCGCCCCATTCCTGAGAGAGTCGATAGCCAACTCTTCACCTATCGTGCCGGAAACGAAGATGAAAGGCACATCCAGATTCTTCTCCTTGACGAGCCGGAGGGCTGAAAGGGCGTCAAACGAAGGGAGGCTGAAGTCTGCGAGAATGAGGTCGATCCCACCGGCGTCGAGGGCGGCAATAAAGTCTTCCCGTGTCTCGACCAGGGCAGTTGTGCACCGGAGGCCGCCTTCTTCGAGCTTTGCGCAAATGAGCTCAGCATCGTTTCTGTCATCCTCGAGATGAACGACGCGCAGAGAGGAGTCCTTGCGGAGAGCACCTTTCGAGGCGGGGCATTCAGAACTGTCGTGCCGGTGCGTATTCAGACTCTCCAAGACAGTCTTCTCCTTCCGAAACAGAAGAGATATCTCAGCCGCAAGAACGCCGGCTTGCATTCAAGCAAGATCAGTGACGCTGAGACAATTCCAAGAACAAATCTTGTAAGATTGTATACCCAACCGCATTTCTTTTCAACAATACATATGGTACAAATAAACCCTGAAAGTAAGGAATTTCGAAGAGGCCGCACTGATTTTCGCGGTCGTCTTTATAAAGATGGCAGAGGAGCTGACCCAAAAATCCTGGAGCTGATAAGAGAGCTATTGATGAATCCTGTTGACCGGACCCTGTTTCTGAAGACTGACACGGAGGGCTGATAGAAATCGAACAACCACCCTGCCTGCGTCTGCCCTTCCTTATCAAATAAGGTTGAGGGTTATAGGGAGAGAGCGTTTGCCAAGGCATTTGTTGATATCCATCGGTTAAAATATACTTGTGATTCAGGTCAGCAATCTCTCAAAGGCGTACGGCACACAGGTCATTTTTGACGATATCGGTTTTGTCGTCGGCAAAGGCGAACGGATAGGACT
>DATHCU010000110.1:0-6894 GCA_035319385.1 Thermodesulfovibrionales bacterium | reverse complement strand
TGTTGCCGTCCTTGCCTATCAACAGCTCGGAGCATCCGACGATTGCGGTCAGGTGAAACTTCTGCGCGAGCACAGCTGCATGGGAGGTGGCCCCGCCCGCCGCCGTGATAATGCCGTCTATGTCGGACATTAGGGATACATCATTGGTGCTGGCTTCCCGTCTCAGAAGTATGACGGGCAGATTCGTCTTCCTCTTCAATTCCCTCACGGCTTCGGGAGAGGACGAAAACGTTGCCACCCCGCTCAGGGCGCCTCCGTAAACTCCTACGCCGCGTCCCAGGACGTTGGCCTCCATATGGCACACGTCATCGAACCTCTTTCTCAGACCCCTGTGAAATTCCATCCGTCTCGTCTGAAGAACATATATCACGGTGTCCCCGCCCCGTGTTTTTGTGTAGGTGGCTTCAACCTCCTGTGGCAGACCTCTCATGGCCTCTTCGATCTTCCGCGCAAGCTCCTCATGCTTCCGGAACAGCACCGGGTCAGACTCTTCGAGACTCACCTGATTGTCCAGGGCCTGACTCCGCGCAAGGGGTCTGTTGACCGATCTGCCGTATACAAGATCGCTTCCTGTTGCCCTTTCTTTGGTATCTCCGTAGATTCCCTTTTTGAGGGAAAAAGGGATTCGCGTGAAGAAGACAGAGGCTCCGGAGTCTGTATCATTGCCGGAGATCATCTGCATAAGCGCAACCGATGTGCCCCAGTGTTCCGAGATTCCCATGGCCTTTCTGAACTGCAGAGACCTTTCAGAGTACCACGACCTGAAGACTGCCTTTACCGATTCTCTGAGCTGCTCATACACATCATCCGGAATTCTCAGACCCATCCCGGAAAGGGTCGCCTGGTAAAGTCGCGTGATCTCCTTCATCTGTTCGATGTCGTGGGAGTCCTTCTCCGCTCTTCCCGCGGTCTTGAGATAGCTATTTGTCACTCCCTCGAATACCTGCATGTCAAGGTTGAAGACGACTGTCCCGTAATGTTCGATGAACCTGCGATAGGAGTCCCATGCAAGCCATGGGTTGCCGGTGACTTTGATAAAGGCAGCAATCGTGTCGCGATTCATTCCGCAATACAATATGGAATCGAGTATCCCCGGCATGGACACGTACGATCCGCTCCTCACCGACAAGAAGAGCGGCTTGTCACCGCCTCCGAATACGGACTCCGTCCTCTCTTCTATCCCGTGTACGGCAGACCTGAGAACTGAAAGGAAATGATCGCTGTTCGTGTAGGCTTCATAATCCCTTGTCTTCGATGAGGGGAAGACAACTCCATGGGGCACGATCAGCCCTTTATTCAGAAGATAAACGAGGTTCTTTGCCTTATTGCCCAGTAACGGAGCCAGTCTTATCGCATCGTTATCCGGAATGCCGTCAAGGGTGAAGAATTCCCTGCTGTCCCGGGGCGAGGCACTGGGGCTGAGCAATTCATCCGACAGGGAATTCATCCTGAGTCTCAGCGAGGCGACAAGCGCATTCAGCAAGCGGTCGAGTTCGAAGAATCCCGTAATACCTGCCATAAGGTTTCTCATCAAGATATCCGCTGCCTTGTGTATGAAATTGCCTTCTCCCGGATCCAGTCCTCTCAGAAATTCGGGCAGATCTTCCTTGGGAAATATCCCAAGAATGTCCACGACTGATGAATAGAACGTCGTGTTCAGGAACTCCACCATCCACGTCAATTCCTTTTGGCAGATCCTGAGTACGTCTATCACCTGGGAAATACAGAGATCGTTTCCCTTTAGTGTCTCAAAAGCCTCCTCTATCTGAAAATTGCCCAAGCCGTGCAGCTGCATCAGATCGCCGAGGGCGCTGAGGCAGGAAAGCCAGCCTTTCACGCCGGCGTCCGAAAAATCGGCTCCTTCGTTCTCTATGCGCGTAATTGTCCCATCGAGCATGGTCCGGAGCTGCTCCTCGATCATGAACATCTCGCAGAGGGCATCAAATTTCGGCTCGTGGTACGAGCCCATCACCGACGGTATCCCGAATGCTATGTGCCTCTTGAAAAAGAGTGTCTCCTGAGGAAGGGTCTCCTCGGGAGAGACGATGGTCTTCTTTAGCAGCCTCAATCTGCTCACCGCGCCGGCGATTGACTGAATGACATTCTCTTCTCCCTCGCCTTTTGTGAGCAGCGAATATTTCTCGACAAGCTCGCTATAAATCCTGCAGATAAGCTGTATCTTCGATCTTATCTCCTCTGACTCAACAAAGCCCCCGAGCACTCGATGAATTCTATCTTCCGGCATTTCAGGGATCTTTTCGAAGTGGATGCCCAAGCTGTCGAGGATGCCCAGGGATTCGAAGAGAGGGCGTATCGCGGATGAATACCGCTCAAGAAGCCCGGCGTCAAGGGTCCTGAGAGAATCATCAGGCACTGATCCGGCCAGCACCTCCGGATCGCCGTATATCCATGCCTTCATCACCGTTTCAATGATATATATAAGGTGGTTGCTTGCGTTGGCGTGGACCTGCTTCCTCAGGAAATACAGGACAGGGTCATTGCCCCAGGAATCTATCTCTGTTGTATCATCTCTCAGCCTTCCGGTTGCACCGACTTCATGGAAATAGACGGGCAGTCTCTTGAGCAACATGTAATGCAGGAGGAAGTTCTCCCCAACCTTCGCGGAGTTCAGATACCCGGTCACCTGCCGCTGGAAGATCCGGTCGTCCGGAATGAAGATCCCGCTTATCCGGGTGTTGCATATGACCCGCACCAGCGTCCTCTCGAAAGCCTCACGGCCAAGGGCTATGATCTCCATGAACTTCGATAACCTCTCGAGATGGAGGGGATTTGTGATCTCTGCCCAGGTCTCGTGGGAGAAACCCCTGATTCCCGGAGGCGGTATAAGTATCCGGTTCAGTGTCGAAGTGTAGAGGTTCATCAGGCCCTGATCGTCCGAGGCTAGGATAGCTGATGCGACTTCCGTATGTAGAAACATGTCTGCCCGCAGCGGATCTCCGTGTCCCTCTATCCGTGACAATAATGTCCCGCATATATCGATGGCGCCGGAAGCGATCAATTTCTTCGCCAGCCGCACAGCGCTTCCGGTTGCCTTCTTATAGGCGTCGGATGATGCGGTGCTGAAGATGAAGAGGAGCTGAACAAAGGCCCCCGTCAGGGTCCCGGCAGAATCGATGGATATGTTCTTTTCGACAATATCCGAAAAAAGAGCGAACATGTCCCTGTCTTTCAGCAGCCATGAGTCAGCGGACTGGATTATTTCAAAGACCTTTTGATAATCTCCCTGCAACTGTGCCGATGCGCCGGACAAGGTTTCTATTAAACCGTCTCTTTTCGCAGAGCTGTAATTGCAGAGAAGGGCGTAGTCCTCCGGCGGAACAAAGGGTTTGATTGCCCGCAGGATCTCTTCTTCGAGGACAGGGGTTTTCCGCACCAAATCCATCAGCGAACCGGTAAGTACTGTCAGCGCGGGTTTGATATCCAGGTCGGGAGAGACTTCAAGCAGCCGTGAAAATACCCTTATCACGTGCAGCAGGCCTGCCGAGAGGTTGATCGAGGATTCCGTGATGCGGTCCAACCAGTCCTGTGCAGCCGTGAGGAGCGTCTCCCTGTCGGTCTCCTGCTCCATCGGAAGCTCTATCAGGGAGAGGACGTTCGAGACGGCTTTGCTGGAAGCCCCGTCCTCGATGCGCTTACACGCGTTTACGGACCATCTGACCAGTGCCTTGTGCCATCTGTAATAGGCATTCCTGTCGAACCAGAAAAGATCCTTCGAAAAGCTGTTTATGTTCTCTGAGAATCGCTTCCAGTCCTGTTTTGTGGACAGGGCATCCGAGACTATCTCTTCGGCTTTGTTCAGCAGGCCTGTCTTCCCCTGCAAGAGACGGGTCAAAGCCCCGAAGTTTGTGTCCTTTATCTCTTCTGAGAGCTCAAGCGCTGATACGAATACATCATTGCTCTTCTCTTTCTTAAGGAGAAACGTGCCGATGTGCCTGCCGTTTTGGACTATATCGATCTGGAGCTGCGGGGCCTTTCGGGCCACCGCACTGTCCGCGATCAATTCGAAATAGCCGTTCTTCAAACTGTCCCGGGATAGTTCAAGCCCCGCATGCATCAGAGATGCCTGATACATTCCTTCGGGAATCGAAAGCACGGTACCCTTGAATACTGTTGAGCTGTCCTTCTCAAGAACGCAGAAATCCTTCAGGACCAGAGAGGTTATTTTCCCCTTGTACGCGGTTGCCAGAGTTCCGATGAGGTAATCAAGTGTGCATATGGTCTTTTCTTCAGCCATCACCGGATCTCTTGTTCTTAGATGTCACGGCAGGCATTTGTAAATGCCTCCCAGGATCAACAGCACAAGCAGAACAGCAGGCACGACAATGATGAAGAAGCGTTTCGGAGGCATCCCCGGATTCTCCACCTCCGCCCTGTCGATGCCGTTGAGGCTCAGGATATATGCTTCAGCGTTAGAGATCTGCTGCTGGGTCAGGGAATTGCTGTCCCCGAACGCCGGCATGCGAAGCTGGGGTCCCGGGCCTTCAGGCACCGAACCGTGCTGGAGAAACATATCGATATTCCTTGCGAACTGTGCCGGGTCCCTGTTATAGAGTTCCCTGTCGACAGGATTCAGCGGTGGCACCGTGCCGTCCGTGGAACCAGGATTCGGAACCTTGTCTTTCCCGAGCGGTCCGTGGCAGGCCTGACACTCCATCTTGAACAAGAGCTCCCCCCTATCGGCGCTTCCGACAATATCTGCAGCCTGCCCGTTGCCTCTCTGTGCAGCGTCTGTACTCTTTGCTGTGGGTGATACAGCACTCGCCGGCGGGGAAGGCGACTGGACCTGGGCGCCGTTCGCGGCCTTGAGTGTCAAAAGATAATCTACAATGTCATTCAACTGTCTGTCGCTCAGGGCTGTAAACGCGGGCATAATGCTGCCTAGGGAATGACCCTTTGGATTCCGAATCTGGGATGTGAGCCAGTCTCGTGTCCTGCCACTTGAGCCCTCCTGCGAAAGATCGGGTCCGATTGTGCCTCCCTCATTATTTATGCGATGGCATCCCGAGCAGCCCTGTGACTTGAACAACTCTGAACCGCCCTGTGAGACGGAAGCTATATAGGCGGTCTGCGCCGGATTCGAAGAAACTGGCGCGGCAGAGGGGCTGCTATAGTACCCGGCGATGGTCAGCGCAACTATTGCCCCTGCGAGTGCGATCCCGAACGCCATGGCGACAGGACGCTTCAGCGGATTTCTCTCAGGTCCGCGGTCGACGAACGGGAGCAGAACCAGAAGCAGTATCAGGACCTGAGGAACACCCACGGAGCCGATCGGTTCGAGCCTGCCCGGAAAGAATTTGAGGGCCTCATAGAGGAATAGAAAATTCCATTCGGGTTTTGGAATGAAGGATGAGTCGAGAGGATCTGCCTGTCCGTTGAAAGGCTTCGGCAGGAAGACTGTAAGGGTGATGAGAGTCAGGACGACAAGAGTGCCCATGAGGGCATCCTTGAATACCTGTTCAGGCCAGAACCACCCTTTGAAAGCCCGCTGGGCTTCGTTCCACGGGCCCACACTCCCAAAACGCCGGAACGCGATAAGATGAGCTAGTATCAATACTACCAGTGCGACGGGGAGTATAGTCGTGTGAACGATGAAGAGCCTTGAGAGGGTTAGTTGACCCATTTCCTCACCGCCGCGCATCACCTGTTTGATCATATCCCCCACGACGGGAATGGACCCGGGTATGCTAGTGCCGACCTCTGCCTCCCAGTAGGCCCTCTGGTCCCAGGACAATGGACCGCCGGTAAAACTCAAAGCCATGACAACAAGCAGGAGTGTTACACCGAAAAGCCATGTGAGTTCACGGGGGCGCTTATAGGCGCCCCAGATGAATATGCGCGCTAAATGCAGCAGCACGAGTACTACCATTGCATTGGCGCCCCAGTAGTGCAGCCCGTTGATGAGCCAGCCGAAGGGAACCTGCGTCCTCAGGAAACTGACACTGTCATAAGCATGGTCGACAGTCGGCACGTAAAAGAAGAGCTGGAGGATTCCGGTCGTGGCCTGGAGCGCAAAGACTGTCAGAAGGGTGCTGCCGAGAGTGTAGGCGACCCGGCTTCCGCCGGGGATCTCTTCATCGAGCGCCAGCCGCATAAGAGAAGAGATCGGCCATCTATCATTCAACCAAAGCCAGATACCTGACAACATGAAAGTCCTCCTACGTGCCTATACCGGCACCTTTTCCGGAATCCCCACCTTGAACTGTTCCCATGATATTAACAACTCGCCATTTTCTATCTTTGCGGGCAACGTGTCGAGAGGACGGGGTGCGGGACCGCCGAGCACCTTGCCGTCAATAGAGAATACACTCCCGTGGCACGGGCATTCGAAGTGGCCTGTGCCTGCGTCCCACTTGAAGTAGCAGCCCAGGTGGGTGCATATGGGTGAAAATACCGTTACCTTATCTATTGAATGTTTAACAACCCAAACTGAATGTATCGTCGTCTCATGACGGTAGGCGTCCTCACTGCGGCTGAAGAAGTTCATACGGACAGGCTGACCCGTTGGCAGCGAATTAACGTCACCCACCCTGTCCCAGGTCCGCCGGGTAATTCTGGCCTCAGGGGAGATAAGCGCCCTTATAAAGGGTATTCCGAGCAGCACGCTCATAAAGAAGGTCATAATTCCGATAAGAAACTTGAGGAATCTTCGCCGCGCCGCGCTGAATCTGTCTACGGATAAAGGTTGCGGTTCTTCTTGCATGTTCTATTCCTCCTGTATTCAGAGTATGCTCGCAAAGTCATATTTCAACACCCTCCCCAATACCTTTCCTCAATGTAGTGGGATTTGCTGCTGCTTCACAAAAAATTCTTCCCGATCGTCCGGATCACATCGATAAAGAACGACGGATATACCCCGAGCCATATCAGAAAAAA
>DATHCU010000109.1:0-6449 GCA_035319385.1 Thermodesulfovibrionales bacterium | reverse complement strand
CTATCAAAGTATCCCCGGCAGATATCATCGTTCTGAACGTCGGATTGAACTTCATCTCTCCGGACTGAGTCTTTATTGCCACTATGATGATACCGAGGTCTCTGCCGATGCCGCACTGATCCAATGTATTGCCGACAAGCCCTGACCCTTCCTTTATTGAAATCTCCTGAATCTGCAGATCTATGTTGCCGCTCTTTGTCGCAAACTCGATGAAGTCCACTACAGCCGGCTTCAGGACGGTATGAGCCATCCTCAGGCCACCGATATGATATGGCGATACAACCCTGTCCGCCCCGGCTCTGAGGAGTTTCTGCTCCGAACCTTCCTCTCCGGCTCTCGCGACGATGAGCAGGTCCGGATTCAGTCCTCTTGCGCTCAGCACTACATATAGATTTTCAGCGTCTGTAGGCAGCACCGAGATAAGACATTTGGCCCGCTCAATCCCGACCTGCTTCAGCAACTCGTCCCGGGTTGCATCACCTTTGATCACCAATATTTCATCCTTTTCGTCGGGGTCGAGCACGGTATCGTTCTTCTCGATAACTGCGAACTTCAGCTTTTCATGCTTGAGTTCCCTGGCAATGATCTTTCCCATTCGGCCATATCCGCAGACAATATAGTGTTCCTTCAGATCCTTCAATTTCTTTTCCAATCTCTGCCTCCCAAATATTTCTTTCAACTCGCCCTCAACGATAAACTTGGCGCCTATACCCAACGTATAGAACACTGTACCGACGCCGCCTATGAGAAGAAAGATCGTGAAGATCCTTCCGTTGAATGTCAGATCATGCACCTCTTTGAACCCTACTGTTGTCAGGGTTATTACCGTCATGTAGAGCGAATCAATGAAATCCCATCCCTCGACTGCCATATAACCCGCAGTTCCAATGGAGACAATAAGAACTATAAACAAAGCCGAAACCAAAAGCCGTCTCTTCAGATTAACCATTCCATTCCTTTCATCATACTAATATACCATCAAGAATGAGGCGTATTCACGATAAAATAGTCCAGGTCCGCAGACATATGCCTGCCCCCCGGGGGAAATAAGTATCTATATTTGCCCTGTCTTATATTACGATTTTAGAATATAATAAACGTTCAATATACAACGCTTGACAAGGAGAATCACATGACATCTCTCGAACAGAGGATAGATATCCTCAAGATCATAGCTCATCCCGTGCGCATAAAGATCCTTAAAGAACTCCTGAAGGGAGTCAAATGCGTGACCGAATTCGGAGATTTTCTGGGAATAAGCCAGCCTAATGTCTCGCAGCACCTTTCCCTGCTTAGGGCCTTCAGGATTATCGACTACTATCAAAATGGAAGACTCAAGTGTTACTTCCTGATCGACCCAATGATACCAGATCTCCTACAGGTGCTGACAAAGAGATACAAGGGCGGCCTCCCAAAACCCGAGTGCTGCCCTCTCTCGAAAAAGGTGAAAATCGGGGTGTTAAAAAAGAAATAACGGACGCACACGCCGGTTAACAAACCGGCGATCTTCCAGCATGCTAAAACGCGCAATATCAGGACGGTCTACGTATATTCGGCCAGCTCGAAAACAAAGCGCTGATCCGACAAATCCAACAGCCGGGCCCGCCCGACGACCCTGTCATTCTTGAACCGTATGCGCGCAGATTTCCTAATAAGTCAGAACAGATTGCGTCATAATCCGAGTTGAGACACGCTGTTCCGGCAATCTAACCTCACAATCTAATCTTTTTAATCATTTATGCCCGCTTCTCCGGATCGATAAGAACTTCTCCCTTCCCCCGGAATTCCGAACATCACTTCATTTTGCCCTTGACTTATTTTTAGCATATGCTTATTTTATTATACTTTAGCTTCTGCTAATTTTGTCCTCGTTGAGGAAAAAACAAATGAGCGAACTGTCATTCAGGGTATAGTCATGTTCAAACGCCGCGATCTCGCACTTCTGCTTAGTGCGGTAATATTTGCAGCCGCAATAGTCTTGCCTCCAGTTTCGGGCGGAGCCTTGGCATCAATCCAGGGTTCACCACACGACGTATCCACAAATCAATGCAACATGTGTCATTTGTACATGGAGGGAGACGGTGAATCCCCCTTATGGGACAGTTCGCACCTGCCGGAGAGTTATTTTTCCTATGAGTCTTTATCACGCGATATGGACAACAACGGGCAATTGAACTCTCACACCCTTCTCTGCCTGGGATGTCATAACGGAATATTCAGCAACCTCACCGTCAATTCGACATCAGGCTTTGACAGGCCGGACGACATCCCGCCGGCAAATGACGTGGACTTGAGGAACAATCATCCCGTGGGTTTCATTTATGATCCATCAAGGGACGTGGACAATAACGGGTTTCCAAGCGTAACGTTGATCCCTGAAAAACCCGACAGAAGAGGGGTCCACGGACTGAAGACAGGGACATATTATCCGCTATATGGGCCCGATCAGGACCGCGTCGAATGTGTGACCTGCCACAACCCTCATTATTCGTCCAACGCTTCGGTCACCGGTATCTTCCATGTCAGCCTTCTGAGGACGGAGAACACCCGCTCATCGATGTGCAGAGACTGTCACAGGAACAAATACTGAATTCTTATCTGTTGAATTAAGAAGACTCTCCGGCGAGGCCTTTTATCAGGTCTTTCTTGCCGATGATGCCCACAACCATGCCCTCTTTCAGAACGGGAAGCGAATGAATCCTCTTTTCGGTCATTACTGTTGCGATATACTCGACAGACGCCTCTTCATCAACTGTGGTAACATCCCTCGTGCATATCTCACCCACAGTTGCTGCGGCCATCTTCTTGATGTCCGATTCCATTCTGCTGGTTCCCAGAGGTATGTACGCATCAAATAGCCTGAGTATGGTCGGGATATGGAGCCTGCTGTTCTTGCTGATAAGGTCATTCTCGGTAACTACCCCGAGGAGCCTTCCGCTGTCGTCGATAACCGGCGCTCCGCTAATCCGCTGTTTCATGATCAGCCGCGCAAAGTCTTCTATCGTTGTCTCCTGTTTAACCGTAATAACGTCCCTGGTCATAATATCTTTTGCCTTCAGCATATATCCTCCTTGTTCATCATTTATTTATTGCTTAGACAATTGTTCAGCGCTATAGTACTCGCCATGGCCGGGGAGTATCACCACATGTCTGCCGGATCTCACCAAGTCACCATTCAGCCCCGCGATAAGGTCCTTAAGCGCCTCTGATTCTCTCCTATACAACTCACCATTGCTGTTTGGGCTGGTGAGCAGATACCTGTAAACCCCCAGCACCTCCCTGTCCTCCGCAGTGAGACTCCGCACGTTGATAAGAAAGTCGGATGTGAATATTAATCCGTATTCCTTGTTCAGGAAGAACACGTGACCGGGGATATGCCCGCCGTGGCTTTCCAGAACCAAAAACTCAAGATTGCCTATCATGAATGTATCGATAACCCTAAAGGCGCCCTCCCGTCCCAGGTCCGACAAACGGAAATATCTGATATGGTCCGGAAACTTATTCTCAGTGAATCGATTGATGAGCCTCGTATAGTACATGTTGAGATTTGCCAGTCTTCCTGTCAGGCCGTGAGCCCTGTTCTTGTTCTTAATCACACCTTCCGCCCCCGGGTGCAGATAAACCTCGGAGCCGAATTCCTGAGCGAAGTAGCCTGAAGTACCCGCATGATCGGCGTCCGGATGAGTCAGAAATATCCGTCTTACGTTTGAGGGTTTCAACAACCTGTCCGCGAGCAGCCGTTTGATATCATCATAATACACACCGTATCCGGCATCTATCATGGTCGCCACATCATAGTGACGGAACACGTAAACGTTTTCCGACGTAGGAAGGCGGAAACAGAACAACGTCACTTCCTCATTGAGACGCAGCGGTGACATTTCCTCGACTTCAAAATTTGCGCCCGTACTGCTTCTCGACTTGGACGCCAGAGTCATGATCTTCTCAAAGACGTCCCCGGCTTCCAGGAAATTTCCGGCCTCTTCGTAAAACCTCACAAGGTCCGCCGACATATCCTGGGAAGAATCGACGACAGACTTCAATTCTCCGACTTCCTGTTCAGGCAGAAGTCTTTTCAGCTTGATAAAAAACTTCTCGACCAGCTTCAGCCCTATCACCTGTTCAACTTCTTTCTCATCCGAACCCTTGTACAAGACTCGATAATAATAACCCGCGCTGTTGACTCCGTCCATGACCCGATTGATTTCTTCCACGTTCTTTGTGGCCAGGGCGATGTCGGCCGACTCTGTGTCTATGTCCTCGTCATACAGCATGTAGACCACGTTCGCGTCATGGGACTTCAGAAGTCTTGCAAAAGCGGCAAGGGTCCCCGGCTTATTCTCCAGCCGCACCTTGATCTGAAGTATATTATCGGCGCTAGTGATCTGGACATCTTCCCTTATGCCTGCAGCCTTTTCGAAAGAACAGTGTTTTGCCTTCATCTCATCAAAGAGTCCCGCCACGTCCCCTTCGTGTTTCATCTGAACCTCGACCACAACACGGTTGGAATCAAGAGAGCGGTCATAATGAAAGAAACTGATATTGCCCCTGCATGCTGCTATCAGAGCAGCGAGATCAGACAGGGAGCCGGGCTTATCTTCCAGGAAGACCCTGAACTTCACGATGAATTCGGCAGGATTTTCCAAAGCGCCAGCCCCCACCCGCCGGTAGACCTTCGCGGGCAGAACTTCAATGCAATGTAGCATTCCTGTGTCTTTCATATTGTATAAGTCTATCAGATTTCAGGCTTCGGCGGCACACAGAATATAGGGAGTGAAAGCTCGCTCCTTAGGAGACGTTAATACGTCATGATGATCCGTGTTGAAATGAACCTGAAGCGATCCTAACCCTTGCGGCAAGCCGGCGGGGATAGGCTAGCTAAAAATATCGCCCACGAACCTGTTGCGTTGTACCATCAATCCTCCTCAGAGATTTAATCGAAAATCTATTTCGGGTATTTCAGCGGAGAACATCCTGTCTCCCAAAGAAGAACACCTTGCCTATTCCGAAGTTCTCACGATCTACGAATCTTTATTTTATATGTTAGAATAGCTTGCCCTATTTATGCCTCCTTCTTCAAACCCTCACATCGCATCCCACAATCTTTTGGAAGCTGTCCCCCCGGAGTGTCAAAAATTTGGCTACGGCTCCAGCGCAAGAGTTCCGGCCTCGTCGCAACTCATTGAAACTTAATTAATCTTTGCATTTGGTAAGATTCTTGCTAAATCTATTCATAACTAGAGCGGCTTTTCAGAAGTAAAATGCAAGGCCGTGAAATCCCTTTATTGGGAAGCACGCGACATGGACAGCTACGATCACTGAGACTCACACCAGCTGTCAGGTGGTCAGCCAAAATATGGATGAGGGGGAGTTTATTATGCAGAAGAAGAAACTAATGTTTTGCTCACTCACGGTTGCGTTGATATTGGGCATGATTTCGCAGGCGTTTTCCGATGACGTTCAGAAGCTCGGCATCGATGAAGCATTGAGCATCGCTTTACAGAATAATCGTCAACGGCTGGTTTCCAAGGCCGGTATCGAGATTGCCGAAGCGCAGCATAAACAGGCTATTTCTGCTTACTGGCCGCAAGTCAAGTTGGAGGTAACGGGCACAAGAATGGACCAGGCTCCAAATTTTGTCTTTCCATCGCAGAGACTGCCCCTCGGATCTCAGGGGAAACCCTTCGCGGAGGCTATTGCTAATGCGCAGCTTGCCAAAATGGGCGTGACCCCGGATTCCGTGGGTTTGGATGCGTATAATGCCGCTTGCGGGAGCAACCGCCAAAGCGGAGCAGGGCCTGAACTCAGCGAAGATCTCGGCTTATGACGTCAAACTCATGGACAGAGATACGCTTCTCACCTCCCTGAGCATGATCTATCCCATTTATACCGGCGGCAAGCGTTCCTCTATGGTGCAGCAGGCCCGGATAGGGGTTGACACAGCGAAAGAAGAGTCTCGCCTGACAGATATGCAAATAGTGCACGATGTAAAGAGTTTCTATTATGGAACCGTCCTGGCCGAGAACCTCGAGACTCTGGGACGTGAGACCCTCGAGCGCTTTGAGGTAACGCTCGAACTCACGGAAAAACTTTACAAGACAGGGAGCGGCAGGGTCAAAAAGACGGACTATCTTCGCACACAGGTGATTGTTTCCAGTATCCGCTCTGCGCTTGAACTCTTGAAATCCAACGCGGAACTTGCAAAATCGGCTCTCGTTAATGCCATGGGACTGGACTGGCGGTCACGGATAAACCTCGCTGAAACAGAGATCCCCTTCAAACCGTTTGAAACCGAGCTCTTAAAGATGGTTGATGATGTCAATCAGTCCAACCCTCAGATGGCCCAGATTCAACTCGGGATCGATGCTTCGGAAGCAAAGATAAGAGAGGCACGCTCGGGACACTTGCCCGTGATCGCTCTGTTCGGAAACGCGAATCATATTGACAAT
>DATHCU010000108.1:0-7820 GCA_035319385.1 Thermodesulfovibrionales bacterium | reverse complement strand
TGGCTGACGCTATGTCAAGGACAACGTGAACGCGCCCGGCTATTTAGAGTCTGCGGATAAACTCGATATATCGACACCCTCCCCAGCCCCTCCCCTCAAGGGAGGGGCTTATTTACTACCCTCTACCTTTGAGGGGAGAGGGCAAGGTGAGGGTGGATAACTCATAAACGGACATTACTTGATTGCCTGCCAGACCGCGCTCGTGTGACAGTCGAAACAGCTCATAATATGGGCTTTCGAAAAGGTTTTCTTCTTATTTGCGGAGGTGCGAAGGACTCTCTTTGTGGCCGCCTTTGACAGGAAGGTCCCCTGATAATCCAGGCCGTGGCAGGTGGCACAGTACTGTGCGCTCTGGGTCGCATGAACCGCATGGCTTTTCACCCAGGCGGTCCCGGTCGTATGAAGCCCGTGAGGACCTCCGTTATTTGTGACCGTCATTGTCTTCGGATGGCAGACTGAACAGTCCGAAATGGTTCCGGCATGACCCTGAAGGAGGATGCTTTGAACGTTGTCATTCGCTTCTGCAGAGGGATACTCCGCGTGCGTCGAGCCATGGCACGCCTCGCACTGGATGTTTCCATGTTCCGCAGCCAGTTTATAAAGAGTGGACCCCGTTGAGAATATGCTCGTCACCTGTCTGAATTTTCCGGAGGTATCAAATGCTGAGGTGTCTCTGACATAGCCCCCTGTTGCTGCCGACAGATAGTGGCAATACTGGCAGCTGGGAAGGTCTATCCAGCCGCTTCTCCCTTCCGCTCCGACTACCGACATGGAACCGTGGCAGCTCTGGCACTGCAGCAACGGATCACCGTTTGCATCCTTGGCCTTGCCCATCACCCCTCGCAGGCACTGAGTGGTGGAGCCGGGATGGCAATAGTAGCATGCGCTCCTGGTTGTTGTCTGATCGAGGGGCATGCCCGTTTCATCGTCCATCGCCCTTGTGGCATGCCACGAGTGCACCGCCGTTGTCAGCTGCTTTACACCTGTAATGCCGGGCTTTGCAAGCGCGTTTGATGCGTGGCAATTCGCGCAGAGCACCGGTGTGCCGGAATCGGAGGTGGCCAGCAATCCTCTGGAATTATACCCGTTGATAGTGAGGGCGGACGAATATAGCGGGTTGCCCGCATTCCTCTCATCGTGAATCGCAAGTATGTTCCTTTTCCAGTCTTTGCCCGGGACCGGGTCATTGACCCATCCTCCTGATGGCTGCGCCGACGGGTCACCGCCCGAGGCGTGACAGGCCAGACAGGTCATCTCATCGCTCACGGGAAGCACCGTCTTGGTGGTTGCGAGGGTCTTGCCTTTAGCGCTTTTTGCCGCAACAAGGACCATAGGATAGAAATTCTGTCTCTTTCTGTCGTCATACGGCACCGTCGGTATTCCGTCGGCCCTCCAGAATCCTGCGCCGGCATCATATGCCAGTGGAGCAGGCGTCCGTGACTGGACCGGGTTGCCTGTCAGTCCGGCATCGACTTCCGGGCCGGCCCCGAAGAGCGTCGGCGCCCAATCCCAAAAATTTGTCTTCCTGTAGCTTGATGTATTAATCGAGCCCCTAGTGTCGCTTGTCGCCCTGTACCTGAGGTCGATATCAGAGGAGATCAGGGTCCCCGTCTTGTTGTCGATAACCTGGGCATGCAGATTGTTGAAAGGCGGAAGCAGCGCAAAGACCGAATAATCGGTATCCATGCAATGCATGCCAAGGTCATTCCAGGCAATCACGGACGCCGACGCCACCCCTCCGGCAGCAAAAAATACAATAACCAACATTGTCAACGAAAGCATGATGCAGGCACGTTTCTTCATTTCTCTCTCCTGGTTCGTTATTGGAACTTTGCTCCGGAACGTAACCATTCCAAAGCCCGGTCCGGTCCGCCTCGCCTGACGGATTGCTGACAACGGATTCACGGAAAAAGTTAAGCAAGAAATATGCAAATAACGGTGAATTGATTAATAGGGAATTTTTATGAGAAGAAATGTTAATCAAAGCCTTTTTTGTCTTCTGAAGGGACAAAGTGCCCAGGGTCCGGACTGATGCAATCGTCAGTACCGGCAGATTTCCGGACGCCCGGATTAAGCAAATGTTTTCAAAACGGAGGGCATATAGTATAATGTAACCAGAAAGTCCCATAAGTGTTGCCATGAGAGTTTATAAAGTATACGCTGAGAGCAACATTGAGTGCCCGAAGGTGACGATTGTGCCGGCGCCTCCCAATGAGAGAGATTCCGGCAAAGGCGCTATTGTCTCCAAAGAGAAATCTTCCCTTCCCGCGCCTTACAGACGCCGCGAGCTAAAGAGGACCGATGCCTACATTGTCAACCTTTCGTCCTCCGACGTTCAGACCTCTGAAGAAGATTCTCCTGTCATGCAGGCGGTTTTTGATCTGGAGGCCGATAGAGAGAGTGAGATGGGACGCAACTTCTACTTCTGGGAACGAACTGTGGCCGGAATTCTCGGCAGGGAAGTCAAAAAGGGCATTTACGTAGACAAGACCGTTTAGATCTGTTCAGTGTTCTTTTCCCAGATATGCCTCGATTACCATGTGGTCCTTTCTGATATCCGCAGGAAGTCCTTCCGCTATCTTCACGCCATGGTCCATAACCGCGATCCAATCTGATATGCCCATAACCACCTTCATGTCATGTTCAATCAGAAGCACCGTCTTCCCCAGTTCCTTCAGCTTTCGGATCAATTCCATGACCTCCGAGGTCTCCTGGGGGTTCATCCCTGCCGCAGGCTCATCGAGCAATATCAGCGTCGGCTCAGATCCGAGCGCCCTCGCTATCTCAAGCCTTCTCTGAGCGCCATAGGGCAGGCTGCCCGAAGCTGAATCCGCATATCCCGACAACCCTACGAAATCAAGGTATTCCATTGACTTCTCCCTGATGGTCCTCTCTTCGGTCCTGAAACTCTGAGGTCTGAAGACAGACGCGAAAAGGCCGGAGCGAACCATGCAGTGCTGTGCCACCATGACATTCTCGACGGCAGACATATCCTTAAAGAGCCTTATATTCTGGAAAGTCCTGGATATTCCCAGCCTGGAGATTTCATGCGGAGGAAGGTCTGATATATCCTTGTCCGAAAAAATTATCCTGCCTTTAGTGGGCCTCGCCATGCCCGTAAGGCAGTTGAAGACCGTAGTCTTCCCAGCACCGTTTGGCCCGATGAGACTCATGATGAATCCTGCCCTGACCCTGAGGTCCAGTTCCTCGACGGCTTTAATGCCACCAAAGCGCATCGAAATGCCCTTAACTTCTAAGAGATACACCCTTGCCTCCAATTAGCCCCTGCGGTCTGAATATCATAAGGATGACCAGTCCGGCGCCGAGAGCGAGCATCCGGTAAAGCTGGACCTCGCGCAGGACTTCAGGCAGAAGGACCAGAAGAAATGCCCCCAGGATCACGCCGTATATACTGCCGAGTCCGCCCAGGATTACCATGCAGAGTATGAACACCGACTCCATGAATGTGAAACTCTCCGGAGAGACGAACTGCATCTTGCCCGCGAACAGCGCCCCTGCGAGACCTGCCCAGAATGCGCCGAAGGCAAAGGCATAGAGCTTATACATTGTGGTATGAATCCCCATCGCTGAAGACGCTATCTCATCTTCTCTGATCGCGACCCAGGCGCGGCCGATCTTCGAGCAATAGACGCGTCTTGTTACGAACAACGTGAGAAGCACGAAAAACAGAACCAGGTAGTAATAGTATGAAAGTCTCCCGAGGGAAAGAGACATCAGCGCAGGCGGGGCAATGCCTGATATTCCATTCGGCCCGCCTGTCAGCCTGTCCCAGTTATTCAGAATCAGCCTCACTATCTCCCCGAACCCCAGAGTGACGATAGCCAGGTAGTCGCCTCTCAAACGCAGTGCCGGGATTGCGAGCAGAAATCCCGAGACCATCGTGAGGACGAGAGAGAACGGCAGGGCGGACCAGAACCCCAACCCGCACTGAGTGTTCAGAAGGGCGTATGTGTAAGCGCCGATAGCGTAGAATGCCACAAACCCGAGATTAAGGAGACCTGCAAAGCCCACCACTACGTTCAGTCCGAGTGCGAGGATAATGTAGATCCCGGCGAGCACGGCAATATCCAGGAAATAGTCTTTCGCAAACAGCGGAACTGCTGCCAACCCTATCAAGGCCACAGAGATTGCCAATGCAGGGCTTACGGTAAAGGAGGCGGCAATTTGCCGGATCGCTCCCGAGGCCTTCTGAAGATGTGCGGCAAAGGGTTTCTTAAAGAGAGAGATATATCTCACGACGAAGAGAATAGCTGCAAGGAGCACGAAGAATATTAAGCTGACCTTGAGCCCCTTGAAGGGTAGAAGAAGCAAAGACATCCAGAGTGAAATGATCAGAGGTTTGACAGGGTCCAACTTATACTTTTTCAATGTCCGCCTTCCTGAAGAGGCCACCGGGCTTAACCAGAAGAATGATTATGAGGATGACGAATGCGTAGGCATCCTTGTATTCTCCGGAGATATAACTGCCGCCGAGGCTTTCGATAAGTCCGAGGAGGATGCCGCCGAACATGGCCCCGCGGATGCTTCCGATTCCGCCCAGGACCGCGGCGGTAAAGGCCTTGATTCCTGCCACGTATCCTATGTAATAATTGACTAGTCCGTAGTACATTGCCACCATGAGCCCCGCTATCGCAGCTAGCCCCGAACCGATGATAAACGTGATGGAGATGATCGTATCGATGTTTATGCCCACCAGTGAGGCCATCGTCTTGTCCTGGGCGACCGCCCTCATCGCCTTGCCGACCCGTGTCTTCCTGACAAAGAAGCGGAGGGCCATCATCAAAACGATGGACGTCAGGATGATGAAGATCTGCAGATAGGTCATCCTGATCGAGGAGAATTCAAAGCCCGCTGTACCGAAGAAATTCGGGAAGACCTTGTCGGTGGCGCCCTGCGTGAGCATCACATAGTTCTGAAGGAATATAGACACCCCTATGGCGCTTATGAGCGGGCTCAGCCTCGGGGCATTCCTGAGAGGCTTGTAGGCGATCTTCTCGACTGTGAAGCCATAGCATGAACAGAAGATGATGGATAGAACGAACGTCAGCACCAGGGCGAGAGGCAGACTATATTCTGTCAGACCGGACGCTGTAAAAAACCCCAGGAAGATGATCCCGAGGTATGCCCCCAGCATATAGATTTCACCATGGGCAAAATTGATCAGTTCGAGGATGCCGTAGACCATCGAGTAACCCAGGGCTATGAGCGCATACACGCTCCCGACAGTAACGCCATTGATCAGTTGCTGCAAAAACATGCTGAATTTTAACAGAAAAGATTGTCATGAGAAAAGGAAAAGAGACGACAGAGTCTCCGATCCCGCCACCATCAGGCAATAATAATTATGGTGCCTTGTCCTACGGAGTGACCTCCATCCCTTCGTTCGGCATCTCTCCCAGCATCTCCGGCGCATAGAGCGCCTCCACCCTTGTGGGCGGCAGATTGAACTTGCCCTCGTTATTCAACCTGACCGTATACTCAACGGTCCATTTGCCCTTCGGAACAAATTCATAGTACGACCTGAAGGCCTCGAAGGAACGCTCTTCAAACGCGGGCCAAACCCAGCCCTTTCTCTCCTCGCCCCTCGCAAGAATGCGTGAGTCCGTTCCCAGCCCCGTTCCCAGAATACTCGACCCGGCAGGGACAGGATCATTTACCACGACCCAAGTCATATCAGACTGCGCCTCGAGTTCGAGTCTGACCCTTACCACGTCGCCTTTGCTCCATTGGTTCTTCATCTTCTGCTCTATCGGAACGAGAGTCTTGACGATCCTGAACCCGGTCGAAATCGGCGCCTTCAAGGGGATGGCGGCGAGCGCCTGGATTGTGGCCCAGGGCTTTCCATTGCCTTTGTGAGATATCCCGAGATTCTCCTTTGCCCCCGGCCAGTCAAAGTGGATATCCTCTCCGGAAGGATTTCTCGTCCAGTCGATGGATCTGCTGTTGTCATCCAGAGAGACCGAGGTGTTTCCCGACACGGGAACGGATTCAAACTCCTTCGAAAATTTCTCGATCGCGAGCACACCCCACGCGTTCGCGGCGGTCGTCAACCATGCACCCCTGTGCTGTCGGCCCAGTGCGCCCCTGACAAGGCGAGGCATGTCGGCTTTCCAGTTTTCGAAAGAGAGAAGCGCGAGGATGCTCTTGACCGAGTTAAGGTCCGGCGAGACCATGAGCCACCAGAGATAGTCTGAACGCTCGGTGGAAAACCCCATGATAGTGCCCTGGAAATTCAGCCTGGACCTGATTATCTGCTCGGCCTCGATCATCTTCTTGTCACGTCCGGGGATGTTTTTCATCCTGAGCAGCAGGTTGGTCCAGTCGATGACAGCGGAAGTCGGCCAAAGATTCGGCTCTATGGATATCGAGCCGAGCATCTTCGGCTCTGCATGGCCGCTCCTGGACAACGCCTCAAGTGCTGCTATCTTCCTTATGGAGAGGTCGGCTGTCGGGAGAGATGAACGCCGCATCACCCGTCCTTCGACAAAGCCCTTCAGTCCGTTCTCCATCTGCTCCTTTATCTGTTCAGGAATCTTCCATCCCGCCTCGTTGGTGATCGAAAGTATATACGCGGTAAGCGTATCGCTTCCGAAAGGCATGAGCGGAAAATACTTTGCCAGTCCATCGGAATCGAGATGGGCAGGGAGTTCAGAGACGATCTCCTTCCACAAGGTCTCGTCCCTCAGTGCAACCGCCCTTGAGACCTTCTGCTCCATGCATCTGTAAGGATAATCCTTCATGTATCTGAGGACACCGCTCAATCCGCCTGAGATGCTGGGCCTCAGCGAGACATTGATCCCGCCCTTTCCCCGAAGTGCATCAGCGGGCTTTTCGATGTCCATGCTGAAATTGTTTTCCACCTGCCGGATCGTAGCCTGGTAAGTCCTGACAGGGACAGCTTCAATAACCTTCTGACTGACCCTGAGTCTGTCCGCCGCTACCCCAAGTTTCTCGGCTGCGGATACAACATATTGGAGATCTTCTATGCCGCGGGGGACATTGATCTCCCAGCTGACATCCCTGGACTCGCCCGCCGAGAGAGACATGGTTGCTGTCTCAAGCTCTCTCTCTTCAGCGGCGCTCTTGATATGCGCCTTTATGGCCAGGTCCATCGTCCGTTCCGAAGCGTTTCTCACTGTAAAGGTGGCCCTGAATATGTCGCCTTCTCTTACGAGCGGCGGTATGCCCGACATCAACATCAGGTCCTGGGTCGTCCTTATGTTCGTCCCGCCGGAACCGAACAGATCAGCGCCGCCGTTTGCCACAGCCTCAATCCTGAAGGAGGTCAGGGAGTCGTTAAGCGGAATCTCCACGGTTGCCTCACCTGCCTCATCAAGAGCCACACGCGCCTTCCAGAACAGGAGGGTATCGAACAATTCCCTCGTTATCTGCTTCCCTCCGCCTCCGCCCTGCGGCAGCGCTTTGAGTCCGTAGTGTCTCTTCCCGACAACCTGCATCTGGGCCGTGGAATTGAACACCTCGTATCCCCTTCTTCCCATCATCGCGTCGAGAAGTTTCCAGCTGTTGTTAGGCATCAGTTCGAGAAGCCCTTCGTCGACAGCTGCAACGGCTGCCTCGGTTCCCTTCGGTGGGGTACTCCCGTCTGCCCTGGTAACCTTAATGCGGACAGTCGCCTTCTCCCGGATCTTGTACGTGCTCTGGTCCGAAGACACCTTTACCTTCAGTTCATGTGCCCGCCATCCGACGTTTATCTCGGCTATCCCGAGCTTATATGCCGGTTTCCCGAGATCGACCATTGCGGTGGGCTGGACGTCGCCGACCCGTCCGCGCACAACCAG
>DATHCU010000107.1:0-6038 GCA_035319385.1 Thermodesulfovibrionales bacterium | reverse complement strand
AAACTGTATGGAACATAGCAGACGTGGGAGGAACAATACTCGGCACGGCCATCAGCGGCGATCCGTTCAGATATACCACTCCGCAGTCTGCGGTTGAAACGGATATATCGGACACTGTCGTCGGAAACTTCAAGGCCCTCGGGTTCGGAGCCCTGATTGCGGTCGGCGGCGACGGCAGTCTCCGCATCGCGAAGAAATTCATGGAGAAAGGCATCCCCGTGGTTGGCGTCCCGAAGACGATCGACAACGATATCTGCCTTACCGATGTTACCTTCGGCTTTGATACGGCCGTGAATACAGCGACGGAGGCGATAGACAAACTTCACACAACCGCCAAGTCTCATGACAGGGTCATGGTGGTGGAGGTCATGGGGAGATACGTCGGCTGGATAGCGTTGCATTCAGGAATATCCGGCTCGTCCGACGTCATCCTCATCCCGGAGATTCCGTACGACATTGATAAGGTCTGCACGAGGATCAGACAGCTTGAGCTTCTCGGCCAGGACTGTGCCATTGTGGTTGTCGCAGAGGGGGCAAAACCCGTCGGTGGAGATATCACCGTGGCTGAAGCCAAACAGGCGGGGTCTGAGATAAGGCTCGGCGGAGTCGGCAAGAAGGTGGCGGAGGAAATCAGCAAGAAGACCGGCAAAGAGACGCGATATATTGTTCTGGGACACCTCCAGAGGGGAGGCGCGCCTACTACTTTTGACAGGCTTCTTTCCCTCAGGTTCGGCGCTGCTGCGGTGAGGTTTGTCGAAGCCGGCAAGTTCGGCATGATGGCCGCGGTTCAGTCGACGGAAATCGTCGCGGTCCCTATAGAAGAGGCAATCAGCAAGATGAAATCGGTCCCGATGGACTCCGATATACTGATAACCGCGAGGGCACTGGGGATCAGTTTCGGAGACTGAAAGAGGGCGCTGAATAAGAGGGAAGACAAGACACTGCCCTAGATATTTTCGAACTCGTCTATCTTCGTATTCATGTCTTCGGGAGGGTGACTCGAAAATTCAATGTATGCTCCCGTGACAGGATGGGTGAATCCCAGAAGTTCCGCATGAAGCATCTGCCTGGGAAATGAGATCTTCCTGCCCTTTAACTCTATGGCGACCTTTCTTCCATATACCTGATCCCCCAGGACGGGATGACCTATTGAAGCGAAATGAACCCGGATCTGGTGGGTCCTTCCCGTTCCGAGTCTGACCTCTATCAATGTGGCGATGCCGAACCGCCGGAGGACTTTCCACCGTGTGAAGGCGTCCTTCCCCTTTCTGACATGAGTCGACATCTTTTTTCTGTCCGATTCTGAACGGCCTATCCTCAGGGATATCTCTCCCGAGTCCTCCTTCATATCTCCGTAGACAAGGGCCACATACTTCCGGCTTATCGTCCTCTGCCTGAACTGTTCCACAAGACTATAATAGGCTTTGTCGTCCAGCGCAACGACCATTACTCCGGAAGTGTCTTTGTCGAGCCTGTGAACAACGCCGGGTCTTAACGGCCCGCCTGGCGCGGCGAGTTTGCCGCAGTGAAAGGCAAGGGCATTCATGAGAGTTCCGCTGCTATGACCCGCTGCCGGATACACTACAATGCCCGGCGGCTTGTTGACGAAGACCAGATGTTCATCTTCGTAAAGTATCTCAAGCGGTATGGCCTCGGGTACCAGAGCCGAAGGCTCTTCGTCCTCTATCGCCACGCTGATGGAGTCATCTGGCCTGACCCTGTAGTTGCTGCTCTGAACCCTTTCGTTTACCAGAACTGCTTTCTGCATGATCAGCTTCTGCACCCGCGAACGTGTGATGCCTGTCTTCTTCGCAAGAAAGACATCCAGTCGTTCACCGGCCTCTTCCGAAACAGCAACGGTAAGCTCTTGAGAGGACATGCCTGAATTATACTACACCTGACGCTGCCAGTTTTTCGCTGGCGAGTCCCGGAATAAGGAGGAGCCGGACTGACCTATCTCTTTCCGTCTTCAGCGATTCCGGCATCTATTTCACGGCATCTCTTCCGCATCGGGTGGAGGGGACTTTGAAAGCGGCTTGCGGTCTTCCAAGGCTGAAAAGAGCGTGTTAAAGCTATCAAGGTTACTGAAATCGAACGGTATGATATACTTAGCTGCAACTTACATCTCAGCCGACTGTCAGTGGAGATGATATCAATTCCGGGAGAGCACAAGTGAACAGGGTCAAGTACATATATCACAATCAAACACGAATCCTATTCCTCGATTTTTCGGGCTGCAGCGTTCGTGACCTCTCAAGCGTCATGGAAGAGGCCGGGAAGCTGATACGCGTGGAACCCCAGAACTCGGTCCTCACATTGACCGATGTAACAGGCGCAAGATACAACCTTGAGACAACGCAGGCGCTAAAGGAATTTACCAGAGACAACAAACCCTACGTGAAGGCAGGCGCCGTGGTGGGGCTGGATGCCCTGAAGAAGATCGTTTACACCGGCATCGCGCATTTCTCGGGAAGAAACCTGGCGGCGTTTGACGATCTGGAAATAGCGAAGGAGTGGCTGGTTGGGCAGTCGCGCGCCACATCAGAATAGCACCATTGCTTGACGCAGAGTAAACAGTTTCACCTGGCGGATGCTGCTTGATTCCCCCCTTGATAAGGGGGGAGCCAGAGGGGTTGTATATAATCCTGCCGGAGGTATCGAAGTATGTGGTCTGGGTGCACTGAGGCGTGCAGCGATGGGATGTAGCAACTGGGTCAGGTGAAGGAATAGAAAGAGGTGCACACATGAAACGACTGAAGATGAGCAAAGTCTTTACGTTGATGGAATCAGGCCCCGTTGTTTTTGTCACAACGAATGACGGAAAGAAGGACAACATCATGACAATCTCGTGGACAATGGTCCTGGATTTCACGCCTCTATTTGCCATAACCACGGGAGAATGGAACTATTCTTTTGCGGCTCTTCGGCAACAAAAGGAGTGCGTTATTTCAATCCCAACGGTCGACATGCTTGATAAAATCGTTGGAATAGGAACGTGCTCCGGCGCCGATACGGACAAATTTTCCAAATTCAAGCTCACTCCCGTAAAAGGCAAAATAGTAAAAGCGCCCCTGATAAGAGAATGCCTCGCTAATATCGAATGTAACGTCGTCGACATTATAAAGAAGCATAACATTGTCGTTCTCGAAGCCGTTGCGGCATACTTTGACACATCTCGCAACGAGAAGCGAACTGTCCACGCCGTGGGTGACGGGACATTTATCGTAGATGGCCGCAGACTGTCCCGAAAGAAGATGATGGCATCCAAGCTTCCAAACGGTATTTAACTTACCTATACAGGCAGGAAGACAATGATGTCTTCCTGGACTTAACACTCTTTAAATCTGATAGAATAGTGCGTCGTACCCCTGGAAATAAATGAGCATTTTAGAAGATATGGTATTCATTAAGCAGGGAGGGCTCTATCTTTAGTTTAAACCCATTTCCCCTAAGAATCATACCTCTTTAATGTTTACACATCAAACATTCTTGTGTTATATCTATGATGGTGGGAAAGAGGATTCCCTCATCCAATATTTCCGAAAATATACCTTTTAAATAGATTCCTAACAAAGCCAAACCTTTTCAAGAGCAGGGAATGGAAAGCGGCGGGGCTTTTAGGGTAATGGCCAAGCTGCCGAAGGATGTTCCTTGGGTAAGTTTGGGCTTATTCATTAACCGTAATAAAGACAAAGGAGATGGGACTATGAAAGGAAAGTCTGTGATAACAGTAATGGTAGGGCTGCTTTTCTTGTCGTTCTTGTTCAGTATAGCCGAGGCCGCTCCTGGTGGTCTTCCCGAATGTACGACTAATCTCGCAGTGTGCACGACAAACCTGACCAATGCACAGGCAAATTTGGCGGTGTGCCAAGAGACTGTAACGCAATGCATCCAAAAAACATCCTTTTCATCATGGGACAAGAAGTTTCCCTGTGACAGCACAACCAACTGTCCTCGGTTTGAAGTGCTAGCGGACTGGGGTAATGCGGCTGTCCTTGACAATGAGACTGGGCTTGTGTGGGAGAAGTCTCCGTCAACATCTTGTTACGAAAAGAGGACTGCTCTTAGTCATTGTGCTGATCTTAATGTCGGAGGTCGAAAAGGATGGCATCTTCCAACTATTGATCAGCTTGCAACTCTCGTGGACACCTCGGTTGCCGGTTCACCTAAACTTCCAAGTGGACATCCCTTTATTGGTGTGGTGTCGGATGGCTTCTACTGGTCCAACAGCGCTCTCGTTTTTTTCAGTGACGGGAGCGTGCTCATAGACACGACCCCTGGGTGTACCGATGGGTGCTGCGGCACTGAACATGTATGGTGTGTGCGAGGGGGACAGAGTGCTGAAAGTACTTTGTCCATATATTAACTACTCACTTCGCAGATCTATAAATGATTGAGAAGGCTTGATAAATAGCCTTAGTCATTCGCTTCAAAATAAGAAGGGGCTTAGGATAACCAAGCCCTTTTTTATTCCTTTTCTGTAGTCCTGATGAACAATCGCAACTGAAGAGTATTAATGCCAAACCGTATATTTTTAGAACACTATTCTCTCTGCTTGAAGGAGGTGTCTCTGAGAAAAAAGGGTTGTTTCTTACGGGGTGAAAAATGGCAGGCATTTTAGACAAGACGGTAAAGAAACATAACTTCCTGTAGTCCTCCTTCGACAAAGCTGATATAATCATGTGCAGTACACTGGGAAATGAAGATATTTCAGACGCAAATATGAATAAGAAAAAAATATTTTTGAGCATTCTCATAGGTCTGTGCCTTATAGGATTAGGTTTTGGTGGAGGAACTTATTTCGGATGGACAAAATTCGGAAGAGCTTCGAGGTCTATGGAGAGACTCTTTGGAATGGCAGGTTATGCTCAGTACACTGCCATGGAATATCAATATGCGGAGTACGCTGAAGCCAAAAAAACATTACTACAATATATAGCAGTTCTCGATTCACAGCGAGAGACAAAGGATCTGGACGCCTGTGATCGGAGGATGTATCGAGTTGAAGCTATGTTGTCCCATATTCGGCTTGCTCTCTTAGAGGAGAAGAACGGCAACACGAAAGAAGCAGACAAGTATTTGAGGGAAGCCAGCAAAAGATGTCAAGATGCTCATTGGAAGGATTGTTCATTAGAAAAGATACGACAAGTTATTGAGCGAAGTGACCACTTCTTAAAGCAGAAATAGAAAGGTCTTCTTCCTGACACGAACACCTCCAATGCTTGATATAATGATGTTGAATATCGTTGGAAATGAAGAAGATTCAAAGCACAAATAGACTATCACTGTGGCGCTACACTGTAGTTTGCTTTGTCATTCTCCTTTGCATTCTCCCTCTAACGTATTACTTCGGACAAAATAGAAATGTGACTGGGACGGTCACATTCTTTTATAGGGTCCAAAACAAATATCAACCTGTATACGTTGAAGTGCTCCTAGACGACGGGCGTACTGTACGTGCATATGCTCCAGATAATTTCAACTTCCGAAAAGGCCACAAAGTCTTTATAAATGAGCGGACTACCATTTTGGGAGGCAAGAATTTTCAATTCCTAAGTTATATCAACTGATACTTCCTGAAAGTTGTGTGCGAGAAATCTGCTATAATCCCGTTCAGTATAAGTGGAAATTAACGGCTGCGTTCGCAGGAGTAATATGCAAGAATCAGACATCAAAAGATTAGACGCCAGAGATTCTATTAGCGAAACGACGATTCATGGATTTAGATCTGTTCTTTTGGGAGCCCCATTCCTTGTGATCGGAAGTTTTTCGACGGTGCTGATGTTTAAAGATGGGGTGTCGGGATATATGGGCGACATGCCTTTCTGGTTACTTATTTTGCTGACTTGTTCTTTCCCTCTTGCTGGGCTGTTATTCATCGGACATGGACTAAGTGGGCTATTGAGGCAAAAGAGAACAAGAAATTTACAACAGCGCTATCCAAACGAGGCGTGGAAGTGGGACTACCCGTGGGATCCTGCCGGAATTAAAGACACCAGCCTAAGGAGAATGCGTAAGGTCTTCAGGGTGGCGATTGC
>DATHCU010000106.1:0-3925 GCA_035319385.1 Thermodesulfovibrionales bacterium | reverse complement strand
AAAGCCCTGAGCAATCTCATCGAACAGCAGATCAGACTCACAGACCACATTTCTGATGAAGGATGTCTCTGCAAAAGTGCGGCTCGGGCACAACAGATCAAGTTTTCCAACAGCCTCGATGAGTGTCATGAAATCCTCAGTAGTGAAGGGATTGTTTCTCTAAGTCATTACGCTGTCCCCATCCTGCTCAGCGGAAGGACTCTGGGTGTGCTGAATATCTATTTCAGGGAGATGCCTTTCGAGAAAGGCAATGTCGAGGATTTTCTGCTATCTGTAGCCCATAATCTGGCCGGGATAATAGGACGAAAGTTGGCGCAAGAGGAGAATGTGAAATTGTCTAGTCAGCTGCTCCAGGCGCAAAAGATGGAAGCTATCGGCACGCTTGCCGGTGGAATTGCTCATGACTTTAATAACCTTCTAATGGGCATTCTCGGCTATACATCCATTATGCTTTTAAAGACAGAAAGCACTCATCCCTTCTATGAGAAACTGAAGATCATCGAACAGCAGGTTGAAAGCGGCTCGGAACTCACCAGGCAACTGCTTGGCTTTGCCAGAGGCGGCAAATATGAGGTAAAGTCCGTTGATATAAACTCTCTCGTTACGAAGTCCTCAGATATATTCGGCAGGACGAAAAAAGATATCACAATCCACAGGAAACTTCAGGAGGACCTGTACCCCGTAGAGGCGGACCGGGGCCAAATCGAACAGGTTCTCATGAATCTCTACGTCAATGCCTGGCAGGCCATGCCTTCAGGCGGCAGCTTTTATATCGAGACCCAGAACACATTTCTCGATAAACAGCGGTGCCTGGCATCGAATGCAGCGCCTGGGGCGTTTGTGAAGATATCGTTGACGGATTCAGGCGTCGGCATGGATATTGAGACCCAGAAGAGAATATTTGAGCCGTTCTTCACGACAAAGCTTATCGGAAAGGGTACAGGCCTGGGACTGGCTTCCGCTTACGGCATCATCAAGAATCATGGCGGCATAATCAATGTATACAGCGAGAAGGGACATGGCACGACCTTCAATGTGTATCTTCCTGCTTCAACTGCAGCCGCTGTTGAAATGAGACCACCGGAAGAAACGCTGCTTCGCGGGGACGAGACGATACTTGTCGTGGATGATGAGCCGATAAATATTGAGGCACTGGAGGAGCTTCTTGAGGAACTTGGCTATAAAGCACTGACTGCACGAAGCGGTGCCGAAGCTATTGAAGTCTACAAACAGCATCCGGCAGGAATAGACCTGGTCATTCTGGATATGATAATGCCTGAGATAAACGGCAAGGAGACTCTTATAAAACTGATGGAGATCGATAAAGACGTCACTGTTCTGCTATCAAGCGGATTCAGTATCAACGGCGAAGCCAAGGCTATCCTCAATCTCGGCTGCAGGGGCTTCATCCAGAAGCCTTTCAAACCGGAGGAACTCACCCGGAAGATCCGGGATGCACTGGAGAGAAGAGACTCATAATATTTCACGGGCACGTTCCGGATTAAGGATCTGTTTCAAGCCCTCTTCAGTTGCAGTGACTTTCTTGCAGGATGCCCAGAACCACGGTATTTTTCTGTCCTCACTTTTTGTTAGTATTTTGTCCGAAGTGACCTTGGCACAGATGATATCCCGGAGAAGTCTTTCGTTGTTATCTGACTATTGATTTACACTGAGGTTTGGTTTAAGCTTGATTCAGGTCTGATACTCTTGGAGAGATTAAAACGCAAGACTTGAATACTGATGATCCCTATAATCTGAGGCGGTTTCTGAGTGCTCAGGAAGGTGTGTATGAAAGAGCGCTGGCAGAACTCAGGAGCGGGCAGAAACGGACCCACTGGATGTGGTATATATTCCCGCAGTTCGATGGATTGGGATATAGTCCGACAGCGAAGCAATACTCCATAAAGAGCATGGAAGAGGCCCGGCAGTACCTTAACCATCCCGTTCTCGGGAAAAGGCTGTTGGAATGCACCGAGGCAGTGCTTGCTCTCAAGGGCAGAACACTTTCTGAAATCTTTGGTTATCCCGATGACCTGAAGTTCAAGTCATCTATGACGCTGTTTGAGAAGGCAGCAGGCTCGGGATCGGTATTCTCCAGCGCACTCGATAGGCTCTGCAGCGGAGAGCGGGATGCGGCAACTCTCAGCCTGTTGAAAAACGCCGCGGGTTAAGGGACTTGACTCATCAGTTTCAATCCTTAGTGCTCCTCATTGCTGTTCGATAAGATCATTGCCTAATTAGAGTCCGGCCATGGTATCGGCTTTCCCAATACAATCCCCGCCTCAGTGTTGAAGCTGAAGGAAGTATGGACAGCGCAGGAATGTCAGAACGACGAGCCGGCCCAATCAAATCAGTATGCGTGCTTCCCGAATTACGCTTCGATTCCGGGCGCGATAACTTCTATGTTGCCGTTGACAGAAGGCATTTGGCTGCTATACTGGAAATAAAAGGGGAGAAACATGTTTGCTGCGTGCAGTTTTATCGAAGTGGAGGACCTTCTTATAGTGCGCGTCTTCACCGCACCGCGCAAGCTCGTCTGGAAGGCCTGGACCGATGCTGAACTCATGAAGCGCTGGTGGGGGCCGAAGGGTTTCACAACGCTTTTCAACAAGATTGATCTGCGCGTAAACGGCACCTATCTCAATTGCATGAGGTCGCCCGAGGGCCGGGATTATTGGAGCACCGGCACCTACCGCGCAATTGCCGAGCCTGAGCGCATAGCCCTGACTGACAGCTTTGCAGACGAGAAGGGCAATGTCGTTCCAGCTACATATTATGGGATGGCTTCCGACTTTCCGCTGGAGATTCCAGTCGAAGTGACCTTCGAAGCATACGATGGAAATACGAAGCTCACCCTGCGACATGTAGGAATCCCTCCGGGCGCAGAACGAGATGCGACCGAGCAGGGGTGGGCCGAATCCCTCTATAAGCTCGCTGACGTGCTGAAGAGATTACGCTGATAGACGGTATAAGTTGGATCAAGCCATACCATCCGCGTAGAAGGCCGGACAGAAGGGTGAAATGAAGAATAAGGTTGTCTTTATCACAGGATCGAGTAATGGGATAGGCAGGGAGACCGCGCTCAAGTTCGCCTCTGAAAAGGCAAGGGTTGCAATCACCTATCACAGCGACAGGGCGGCAGGGCAGAAGACGAAGAAGAGATGCACGGAACTTGGCTCTGAAGAAACACTCCTTGTCAGACTGGATCTCATGGACAACAAGAGCATAGTAAACGCAGTTGACAGAGTTGTGAAGGCATTTGGAAAGATCGATATCCTGATTAACAACGCGGGCGTTGCAGTCTGGAGGCCGTTGGCAGAACAAGACTTCGCTGATATCGAGAGGCAGGTCAGGACTAACCTCGAGGGGCTTGTCAAAATGACAAGGGCATGTCTGCCACATGTAAAAGAGATGATCATCAATATCGCGAGCGGGGCCGGCCAGCAGGGCTTTGCAGAGCTTGCACCCTATTGTGCCACCAAGTTCGGCGTGCGCGGCTTTACACAGGCACTTGCGGAGGAGATATCCGCGCCCAGGATCTATGCCGTCAACCCGGACATGACCAAAACCAGGCTATCGGACTTCCAGGGACGTCCTCCTGAAGAGGTTGCCCAGATTGTTCTAAACAGCAAAAGGCGCTTACAGAAAGAAGACGGGCAGCGATATAAACGTCTGGGATTATGATTAGTGATCTGAATGAATTTAGATGACCTGAGACACGTACCTTTGGCTTCAACTGCCGGAGATGTCTGATCATATCAAAACCGCTGAACAGCATTATGCCGCAATTCAAATATTACACCGTGAACTTGGAGGATACATGTCGAAATTCTTTGATAAGAGTCCGTCTGACATGAACGGTTGCGGGATATCCCTGCCGGTCCCAACACGAATCAACGGCACTGATGAGGTCCCGCCCGCGCCG
>DATHCU010000105.1:0-2110 GCA_035319385.1 Thermodesulfovibrionales bacterium | reverse complement strand
GCTCGGAAATCTTGAGTCTATGGTCGGGTACCTCGATATCAGAGAGGCAGGCACTGATCAATCTGCCGGACTCGTTATCCAGGGCGCGGCAAAGGAAGGGGACAAGATAAGGATATCGGAGGTCAAGGTCAATCTCTTGTTCTGTCAGTCGAAGGATACAGACTGGCAAGTTGCCGACTCCTATCACAGAAAACTGAAAGAGACAGATAGGTTCAATATCATTGATACCGATCTTGAATCCGACAATCCGTCTGCGGTCCTTAACGAGGCAAAACGTCTGAAGGCTGATGTGGTGCTGAATCTTGTCTCAAAGCCGGGATCATCCGGCACCGAGCTGGTTCAGAAGCTCTTCTATGTCTCTGACGGGATACAGTTTTCGGAGATAAAGGCACAAGTCAACACGGCCACGATAAAAGATCTGAAGTTCGGTGAGGAATTCTTCAAGATGAACAAGAAGGATGTATCGCTCGAAATGGATCTCCCCCTGGACGCAAGACTTATTACCACAGGTGATATCGACGGTGACGGCAAGAAGGAGATCGTGCTGAGCAACGGCAAGGAAATCCTGTTCTATAATCTTGGTTCGGACCTCCAGCCCGCCCTCGGAGGCCTCACCATAAAGAGTTCCGGACTGGATGATCACCTTTGGCTTGACACGATTGACTTGAACGGCAATGGCAGGGACGAAGTAGTCGTGACGTCGATGAAGGGCAATGAAGTGGTCTCGTACATATATGAGTTGAAGGGCCAGGAGTTTGTGCAGCTCTTCCATGACAAAGGGTTTCTGAGAAGACTGGATAAAGGATTGATATGGCAGGCGTATTCCCGTGCGGACGGATATGATGGCCCTGTATTCCCGGTCTCGCTGGATGGAACATACAAGAAAGGTGATGCGTTGAAACTCCCGGCCGGGGTGAACATTTATGATTTTGTCTATCTCGACGACGTCAATCGGGGCAAACTCACCGTTGCATATGACGATGCCAATTATCTGAATATATATGACAGCACCGGGTTGAAACTCTGGAGGAGCAAGACCAGAACCGGTGGCTTTCTCACGTCGTTTCCAAGATCTTCCCCACAGATCGGTTCGGACAGGGGCGACTGGACAGTGAAGGACAGGCTTCTTATGAATGGCCCCCAGATTCTCTCGGTAGAAAGGACTCCTTTACTGAAGATGGTCAAGGGACTTGGCTACAGGGATTCCCGTATCAGAGAGTATCGATGGAACGGTCTTTCTGCCGAGGACAGTGTGCTCATAGACGATATATCCGGGCCTGTGTTCGATTATGCCGTTTCGGGCGACACGATCATCGTGCTTACGGGTCCCCTGTTCGGAATCAAGGCGAGCAACATAATGAAGGGCGAGAACCCTATGAAGACCGAACTCTATATCTATCCCTTCAAGAGGAAATAGAATCCGGATGCTGCTGAGCGGACGAATACCCAAACATGTCGGCATCATCATGGACGGCAACGGCCGCTGGGCTGAATCCCGCGGTATCCCGAGGGTCGAAGGCCACAGACGTGGGGTGGAGCGTTCCAAGGAAGTGATCGAGGTCGCTGTGGAACTCGGCCTCAAGGCATTAACCCTCTATACATTTTCCACCGAAAACTGGCGGAGGCCCTCTGCGGAAGTAACGACTTTGATGAAGCTCCTTGAGTTATACCTGAAGAGTGAACTTGAAAAGCTCAGGAAAAACGGTGTCGTTTTTAAACCCATCGGTGATATCGCGAGACTCCCGGATTTTATACAGGCTATTCTGAGAGAGGCCGAGGAAAAGACGGCGGGTAACAAGGGCATGGTCTTGACAACTGCCCTGAGTTACAGCGGCAGAAACGAGATCCTCAGGGCGGTGAAGAAGGTTATGGCCTCTGGTATAAAGCCTGAGGAATTGTCGGAAGAGATCTTTGAGTCTTATCTCGATACGGCAGGAAATCTGCCACCTGACCTGATCATAAGGACCAGCGGGGAGATGCGCATCAGCAACTTCCTCCTCTGGCAGTCCGCCTATTCCGAATTCTATTTTACGGACACCCTCTGGCCCGATTTCAATAAGGACGAATTCCTTCTGGCTATTCAGGACTATCAGAGAAGGGACCGCAGATT
>DATHCU010000104.1:0-4034 GCA_035319385.1 Thermodesulfovibrionales bacterium | reverse complement strand
TGCCCCCGTCATAGCCGAGGCGTACCTGATCGAATTGCAGTAGAAAAGCCATTGCCTCGTCCACATCTTCTCGATAGACTCATCAAAAGGGTCCTTGCTGTCTTCGACCTTCCTGCCCCAGGCATCGAGCATGATTTTGGTCGAGGTCAATATCATCTCGTCAGTCTCCTTCAATGTAGTGTTCAGTTTTGCGAAATGGCCCTCGATCCAGTCCCTGTTGTGGCAGCCGTTGCAGACCGCCTTCAGTTTGGAGGCCCTTTTCTCCTGCTCTTCTTTGTCGATGAGATATTCGGAGGCAAGCTCGCCAGAAAATGTGGTGGGCATGGGCAGGCCGTCCTTGTTCTTGATTATAGTTGTGTCCCCGGATTTTGGCTGTGGATGACTGTAGATGAGGCCAAAAAGTCTTACCCACAAACGGGAGCCGAAATCGTGGGTTCTCTCTGCGACTACATCGCCGGCAGGAGAGACGAGCAGACTGTTGTGGCATACCGCGCACGTGGGCGCCCTGAAGTCTTTCCCTATGTGCCAGGGGACCGCGGTAAAGTCCCATGTGGAATTCTTCGAAAAAAAGATGTTCCCGTGCTTGCTTTCATCGTAAACATCCCACGCCGGCACGTCCGGTTCGTGGTGGCACTGACTGCACGTGTAGGGCTTCCTGGCAACTTCTATCATGAAGCCGTGCCTAGGGTGGCACGCCGAACAGGCGCCGAGACTTCCGTCCGGGTTGATCCGGCCGACCCCTTGGTTCGGCCAGTTCGTCAACGCCGGGACCTGGATCTCTCCAATCCTGGTTGTCACGACTTTCATGCCTTTTGCCTCCACCTTTGTCCCGTGGCATCCTAGGCAAGTCTCGTGCAACGTGGATGCAGAGGGCGGATTCGCCGCGAGCCCGCCGGACTCCAGTCTTCTCGGGCCTATTGAGTCATCCACAAGGGTTTTGTAGACAGTATTTTCCATAAGGATCTTGTGCGCGAATGATTTCTTGCTCCCCGAAAACTGGCTCGCCTCTGCAGGATGGCAGGTCTTGCAGTCCTCCGGAGTGACTACAACATGGATATCGCGACCCATATGCTCAAAGCTATCCTTATGAATAGAGTTGTTCATGCCGTGACATTCATAGCAGCCTACCGCTAAACCGGCGAGATCCCCCGGCACATTCCCCGCCGAAACCCTCCTTTCCAGCGGGGGTTTCTCAAGCGCGGACGAGACCACAACCTTTGAATGCCTGCTGGTCTCCCAGTCTTTGACTATGCCAGGGGTGACATTGCTGTGGCAGGCGATACATGTTTTAGAGGCAGCGCTGAGCGGAAGCTCTGCAGCCGCCCCTGTTTCTACCGCGGCTGCAGATGCGACTTCTGCTACAGGCGCTAGGAGAATAAGAATCGTAGAGATAACCGATGAAACAAAGAAAGAGAGGCTCATCGAAACCCTCCTGATCTCCCTTATTCGACCTTCTTAAAGTTCTTCTTCAGAGCGCCGCACACCGGGCATTTGTCCGGCGGCTCTCCTTCTGCTGTGTATCCACATACCTGACAGACATGATAATCGACTTCGCCATTCTTGCCGAGTTCCTCAAGGGCCTTCTGGTAAAGACCGGCGTGGACCTTTTCCACTTCATTGGCGTAAGAGAAGCTCCTCAATGCCCCCTTTATGCCTTCGGCCTCAGCCTCTTTAATCATCTGGGGGTACATGTTCTGAAACTCATGTGTCTCGCCGCTTATGGCTTCCAGCAGATTTTCTTTGGTGCTCTTGATCCCCGCGAGCTCTTTGAGATGGCTGAGCGCGTGGACAGTCTCGGCATCCGCCGCAGCCCTGAAGAGTTTGGCAACCTGCATATATCCTTCAGCCTCGGCCTTTTTCGCAAATGCAAGGTACTTCCTGTTGGCTTGGGATTCACCCGCAAATGCGTCCTTAAGATTTTTTTCGGTATTCGACATGTATGCCTCCTTGTAATCCCTTCAGTGTAAGGGAAGATCGGAATTCAGTGTTCACAGCTGGTCAAGATGCCTTGCGCAGCCCTCCAGTGTCAGAGTGACGCGAGTCTCTCGAGTTCCCCGCTGTCTACGTGCAGCTCTTTTTCGAGCACCTTTGCGGATGCCCCTGTCTGTTCAATTATCTCCTTGCCGTACTCCGAGTAAGGTACACTTTCTTCCCAGCATCCGTAGAAATGGTCCTTCAGTATCGAGGCGAGACCTTCAGCGGGGATCCTGTACCCTTTCCTCGTGGCCTCTTTTTCTCCCATACATTCAGGCATGCCGATGACGGCCGCCCGACTGTCGATAACAATGTATCGAATGTTGTTTGCGATCGCACACGCGCTGAATCTGATTTCAGCCCCTGCTTTTGTATAAAGATACCCCACCTGCAGCCGGTCATGAAATTTCGGCATCATGTATCTGACCTTTATGCCTTTTGCTGTCAGCTGCTCGATATTGTGGATGATGTCCTTTATTCTCTTTCTGTCATCTTCGGTCGGCGGCCTGCCAGTGATGAAGCCGACGATCTCATCTTGTGCGTCCATCATCGAATCCTTGACTGTCAGAAAGTATTCCTGCCTGGTCAGTATCTTGGTCGCCTTCCCAACCTCGAGTAGAAGCCCACGCCTCTCTTTCCCCTCCCTGATGCTGTAAAGGAGAAGTACGATCGTGGCAGCGAGCAGCACGGATTCAAGTATGAGAAGAACAGTTTCTATCGACATGGTAATGACAATTGTAACATCAGCCGGCTTTCTTTTCTACACAACCGGTTTTTCGAACTGCGCGTGATACACCTTCACCCTTCTTGCAAACTCCCTGCCGAATTCATAACACTTGTCCTCATCCTCTGCAGACGGCCTATAGAGGACCTGGAGTCCCGGTTCGACCGTTTCGAGACCGATCTTCCAGAATTCTTCATAGATGTCTTTGACGGCCCCGCCACTCCATCCATAACTGCCGAAGGCCCCAACTATGCGGTTCTTCGGCCTCAGACCTTTCAGATAGACAAGAAAATCGCCCACGGTAGGAAACATGGAGTTATTCAATGTGGGAGAACCGATGAGGCAGCCGCGCGCCTTCCAGAATTCCTTGATAGCCAGGCTGTTCGGATTTGCCCTCAGTTTCAGAATCTGTACGTCAACGCCCTCATCCCGGATGCCCTGCATTATCGAACCGCTCATAAGCTCAGTGCTTTGCCACATAGTGTCGTATATGATGACAACCTTCAGGTCCGCCTTGCCGCCGGCCATCTCGAGGTACATATTGACGATCTTTGCGGGGTCTTTCCTCCATATAATTCCATGATCCGGGGCTATCATGTCTATCTCGATCCCCAGTTTCTGCATCTCGGCAATCTTGCTTTTGACAAGAGTACCGAAGGGCATGAGGATGTTGGCGTAGTAATCTTTGACCGCGTCTTCCAGTTCAGCGGCTGAATGGCATGATACGAAGTCGTCATCAAACCGTGAAGACGAGGCATAATGCTGGCCAAACGCATCCTGGCTTATGAGTAGTTTATCCTCCCTTACATACGTCATCATTGAGTCCGGCCAGTGCAGCATAGGTGTCTCCAGAAACAGGAGGTTCTTTTTGCCGGTGCTGAGTGTGTCGCCCGACTTCACAATCTTAATATCCCATTTCGATATATCGAAGAATCTTGCTAACCCTTTTCTGCCTTTTTCAGTTATATAAATGGTGGCCCCCGGCGTGAGAGCCATGATATCGGCGAGGCTGGTGACGTGGTCGTTTTCAATATGGTTTATGATAATGTTTCTGATCTTTGAAGGATCTGTAAGACTCCTGACCTTGTCTATGGTGGACTTTGAAAAATCGTGTTTGACCGTGTCAAAAAGGGTAATCTGGTCATCCATGAGGAGATAATTGTTATAGGATGTACCATTTGGTGTCACATACCCGTGAAAATCACGTATTGCCCAATCAATCACTCCGACCCAAAAAATATCCTGCTTTATTTCTATGGCCTTCATCGCACCTCCCTCTTCGATTGATCAGAAATTCCCGCGACCAGCATAAATCTATCCATACCCTGGCGAAAGT
>DATHCU010000103.1:0-3877 GCA_035319385.1 Thermodesulfovibrionales bacterium | reverse complement strand
TTCCATTCAATAGTTTTCCTGACCAAGGAGGCGTGATCATGTCCGTAAAGATTGATGCACGAGGATTGCCGTGTCCACAGCCTGTTATCAGGACCAAGGACGCATTCGAAAAAGCAGATGGTGATTCCCTAGTTATCATTGTAAGCACGGGGGAATCGCGTGACAACGTGATCAGGTTTTTAAAACATTCCGGTGCTGAAATCGACAGGGTTGAAGAAGAAGCCGGGGAATTCTACATATATACAAAAGAGATAAAAAATGCTCGGGCAGCCAGCGTGAATCCCGAAGACTATGTCTGCAGCCCGCAGCAGTCCGGGACAGGGACCACGGTCTTTATCAACAAAGACCGCATCGGCCATGGCAGCGATGAACTTGGACAAAACCTTATGAAGGCCTTTGTCGCCACGCTTAAGGACCTCTCTGTGCAGCCGAGGACAATCTGCTTCATGAACAGCGGGGTGAAACTGACAATACAGGGGACCGAGACCGTTGCCCATCTGAAAGAGATCGAAGAAAAGGGCATTGAGATCCTGGTCTGCGGGACGTGTTTAAATTATTTTAATATCAAGGACCAGCTTGGCGTGGGCAAGATATCAAATATGTATGACATATTAGAGACCATGCTCAAATCTTCCAAAGTAATAACGATCTGAGAATGAGCAACAAGACGGTCTATTTTGACAATGCGGCCACATCGAATCCAAAACCTGATGGTGTGATCAAGGCCATATGCGACTGCCTGCAGAACGCAAACGCCAACCCCGGCAGGTCCGGACACACGCTCTCGGTCAAGGCCGCGGAGATCATTTACAGCACTCGTGAACTCCTGGGGGAATTCTTTCACTATCCGAAGACAGAGAACATAGTCCTCACGAAGAACGCCACCGAAGCCTTAAACATCGCTATTTATGGCACTCTCAAGGACGGGGATGAAGTAATCACGACCTCGATGGAACACAACTCTGTTATGAGACCGCTTAATCACCTTCAAAGCAAAGGCATGATCAGTGTGAAGAAACTCATCGCTGATTCCAACGGAGTAGTGCTCCCGCAGCAGATCAGTGATGCTATTACGGATAAGACAAAACTCATTATCGCTACCTCATCTTCCAATGTAACGGGAACAAAGCTTGACATGAAAGGCATTTGGAAGGTTGCCCATTCTTCAAGCGTGAAGCTCCTCGTGGACGGAGCCCAGGGAGCGGGCTCAATGAAGATCAATCTGGAAGAGACCCCCTTTGATCTGTTCGCCACCACCGGTCACAAACACTTGTTCGGTCCGCAGGGCACCGGCGTTCTAATTGTGAAAGATGCGGATGAGCTCGACTCCTTTATGAGAGGCGGAACTGGCAGCATGTCTGAAAGACCTGTACATCCGGATTTTCCCCCGGACAAGTTCGAAGCCGGCACTCCGAATACCCCTGGTTATGCCGGACTGGCGGAAGGCGTAAGGTTCCTTCTCAAAGAGGGCATCGACCGAATTGTCGAGAAGGAGCAGCATCTTGTTGAATACCTGCTTGAAAAGTTGCGCGGAATTGATGAAGTGCTGATCTATGCACCTGATGCTGACAGGGTTGCTACAGTGTCGTTCAATATCGAGGGAGCGACCCCATCGGACGTATCGCACTATCTGGACACCCAGTGGGGAATATATGTGAGACCGGGGCTGCACTGCTCTCCGGAAGCACACAAAACGTTGAACACTTTTCCCGGCGGAACTATCCGGTTCTCGTTGTCATGCTTTAACACAAAAGAAGAAATCGATATAGCGATCACTGCGTTGAAGTCATACGTTAGGGACATTTCTCCGAAATCTGCTTTCTGAACTTGCTTTACAGGATTCCCGCATATTTTCCCGTGCAATAAGTCTCTTTTCAAGTAGCAACAAGAATGGTTGTAATAGCTAGTCTCTATTTTACGCACCCAGTATATCTATATTAACTATTGGACTGAGGTTATTGCCGAACGCTAAAATGGATCTGATTTAATATTGTGAAAGGAATTTTAGATGATTCTTTCGCTTCACCTTGATCCCAAGTTCATAAAGGCCCTGAATGAACTGCGTAAGCAAGGAGGCATGTCCTTAGTTGCTGCCAAGAAAGCCGATGGTCTTATCGAGAGGCTATCATTAAAAGGTCGGGAGTGTTCTAAAGATGTAGGTAGACTGACGAGAAGAGGTGAGCTGCGGATCAGAAACTGCAAAAAATACGATCTGGGAAATGGTTATCGACTCATCTGTCTCCGAAAAGCCTCTCGTCTCTTTGTGCTGTTCGTAGGCACTCACGACGAGTGCGGGCGCTGGCTTGACCGGAATAAAGGTCTACAATACGAGCCAACAGACATATCCCAGCGGGACATAATTACGATTTTATCACCGCCTGAACCACCCACTCAATTGAAAGCGACCGTCTATGAGGATGAGTACGAAGAGAGACTGAGATCGCAGACTGATGATAAAATGCTTCGCAGAATTTTTTCAGGTTTGTGTACCAAATAGCAGGAGAGCCAAGAATCTACGCCCAAACGCCTACACCAGATATCTTCTGATAACTTCTTCAGCCTTCTTCACGGCAAACTCATCCAGGAACAGCTTGATCTGGTCTTCGTTAAAGGCGACTCCACCATCCATATCACGGTAGTTCTTGCTCAACACGCATTCAAGCTGCTCATCGCCTTCGTCCCATACCGACCCTATGATTGACTCAATCTCAGTTCCCGATTTTATGTGCCTTAGGGGCAGGTACAATTCGATGTTGAACCTGGACATGAATCCCTGATAGGCATCGAGGGCAACCGCTATCTGATTGATCTTCGTCCTTCCGTCATGCGACTCCCTCTCGCCGCCTATGATAAGACTGCTGTGCAGTTTTTTGGCAAGGGGTATGCGGATAGCGTGAAGGTAAAGATGACATCCGATGCAATGCGAGAAGAACCCGTAAAGGTTGAACAGGTGAGTAACATACCTTCCGCACAGTTCCCACCAGAACTTGGGAGAACCGAGAATAACAGGCTTGAAGAGCACAACCTTCTTCTGCTTAAGAATCCCTTTCAGAACTTCTATCTTCTCCAGTGGAACTTTTAAGTCACCATACTCCGTGCCAGTGTAAGCTATGGTCGGAACTATACCCTGAACAGCCCGGACTTCGCATGCTTGAATCACAGCGGCGATGCTATCCCTGCCCGCTATCTCAGCAATCGCAACATTCTGCGTTTCCCTGATCTTCCTCACGGTTGCCGGCGGCAGCATCCAGTCGGGAAGATCCGCAACAAGATCGGGTTTCTCCGCAAATATTGAAAGAAGTCTCTTGCTTAGTTCCTTCATACAATCAGTGACCTGTAATCTCCCGGATAGTAAGGCTGGTCAACCTTTGTGTCCATAAGCCCCTGCATCTTTGCCCTGTCAGTAAAATTCAGGGCCATGTGCATCAACTCCACTCCCTTCAAAACCCCGAACGACCCATTCGCGCAGGCTATTTCATTGAAATATCCGACCTCATCCCTTCTGACATACTTCCCAACCATGACGATAGGCACGGACTCACCTGTGTGAATCATACTTCCAGTACTGGCCGTTGAATGGTCGGCGGTAACAATAAGCAAAGCATTCTCATCCTGCAATATCTCACTTACAGCGACGGACATTGCACGGTCGATAGCCTCAATGACATCCTTCTTGTACCAGGGGTTTTTTGTATGCCCTGCCTCGTCAGGCATCTTTGTATGAACATGTATAAAGTCGTACTCGCGCGCATCCTTTGCGACATGAAGACGATATTTGAGGTCTTCTTCAACATTTCCCGAATCCCTGACCTTCTTCACATCCATACCCAATTCCTCGCAGAGGCCCCAATAAATGGCGCCGGACGAGATTGAAAGA
>DATHCU010000102.1:0-3907 GCA_035319385.1 Thermodesulfovibrionales bacterium | reverse complement strand
TCTGTGTGGTGATGTCGGTTGAGCCGAATTTGTCGTTATCGTCGCTCCAGCGGTAACGGTAAGCTGATATAAGACCCTCAAAACCGCTGCTCAACTTCTGCGTCACAGTTATTTGAGGCGTCCTGTTCCAGAGGTTACCATTGTAACCCATGATAGCGAAGTCGAGGGTGTTGGGATTCAGGCTTGCAATCGGGGTCCAGTCCTGTCCGACTCTGATCGCTGTGTCTCCCTTGGAGAAGTCAACATAGGCAAGACGGATCCTCAGGGCTCCGTTGCTGGAGGAATCCAGCGCATTGCCGTAGAAGTCCGACTCAAAGCGGCCTCTGGGAGTCCAGCCGTAGACAGAGGGACCTTCTACTGCAATTCCAAGCCTGGTGTCGCGGACGTTAAATGTTGCCTTGTCTTTGCCATCGGCTGTTTTCGGAAGGAATTTGATGAATTCGTCCGTGCCCATGTTGTTTGTGTCATAGACGGCGTCGAATTTGACCTTCCCATAGATGTTGAGCTTATACTTCGAGTTAACCTTGACTTCTGCAGGAGCAGCGGCAGCAGCCTGTGGCGCCTGCTTTGCCATCTCGTTGATCTTGTTCTGCAGGGTTTCGATCTGCTTCTTCTGATCGTCCATCTGCTTCATCAGCCTTTCGAGCTGACCCTGGAGATCCTTTGCTGAAGGGTCAGCATACACTGAACCCGCCAGAAAAGTGACCAGGACCACTACCAAGAAGACTCTGAAAAACACTCTCATGACTCCCTCCTTAAAACGATAAATTGGCCCCCTTACAGGGGGCGGTGTTGTAAAAGTTTACATACCATTCAGAAAAAAAGCAATAAACTAGAACTCCAGCAGCACCTTAACCGAATCGCCATCCGAGGATACTTTTTTGAACCCCATCTTCTCCGCACTGTTAAGCATCCTTGCATTGACCTGCAGGACATCCATCCACATCTTCTTTATCCCGGTTTCCGCGGCTATCTTCAGCCCGTGCATGCAGAGGGCCTTTCCGACTCCCTGCCCCTGCCATTTGTCCCCGACAACGATGGCCATCTCGGCGTTCTCCAGGTCGGGAAGCCTGCTTATTCTGACCTCTCCGATTATTATTTCCCGCTCCCCCTCCCTGATGACGCCGACAAAGGACATCTCCCTGTCATAGTCAACGTGACAGTATCTCGTTAGCTCTTCATGGGACATATCCGTGATCTTGCGGAAAAAGCGCATCATCAGGGTATTCTCGGATGATGTCCGCAGCAGTTCGTCTATCAGCGGCTCGTCCTCAGGCCTGATAGGTCTTATGATAACAGCCGGTCCTTCCCTCAACTTGAAGATGTCGATATACTGATCGGGATATGGGCAGATGGACAGATGGGGGGGACAGAAGTCGCCCCGTATCGGCACGAACCCGTCGAGCACGTCCGCCTCGAGCAGTATGCTCGCGTCAAGCACAAAGCCCTCTTTTTCCGTGATGAAGAAGGGATTGATATCGATCTCCTTGATATGCGGGAAGTGGATTATCAGATGTGAGAATCTTACGAGGATTTCTTCCAGATATTTCAGTGTCTTTTCGTAGCGCCTGTTTTTCTGGAGATACCTGAAGATCTTGGTCTCTTCCATCATACGTCTCGCAAGCGCCTGGTTCAGCGGGGGCATCCCTATTGAATAATCCTCGATAGCCTCCAGGAGTTCTCCTCCTGTGCCGAACACTATTACGGACCCGAACGTCGGATCCTTCTTCGAGCCTATAACAAGTTCATACCCCTGTCTCAGCACCATGGGCTGAATGATAATGTGCGCATTTTGATCCTTGAGAAATGTTGCCAGTTGGTCGAGTTGTCTGAACGCCTTTCTCACCGAAGCCGGGTCCCTGAGGTTAAGGAGGACTCCGCCCTGTTCCAGCTTATGGATGATCTTCTGTGAATCTATTTTGAGGACAACGGGATATCCTATAGAGTCCGATATTGCAACCGCCTCCTCTTCGTTCGAAGCCTTGTGGGTCGAGATAGTAGGCAGTCCATAATGCCTGAATACTTCCTCGACCTCATGAAAATTCAGGATGAGTCTCTTATCCTCAGCAGCCTTTCTGATTACTTCTTCAGCCTTGTACTCATCGGGTTCAAAGTCCTTAAGAATGACCTCGGGCGTTTCGAGCAGAAGCCTTAGGTTATAGTCGTAACGGTACATATAAATGAAGCTCTTTACAGCCTGCTCGGTTGAAGCAAATGTGGGAATTCCCTTGTCGCTCAGCGACTCCCTGGCATCCATCACCTGGTCTTCCCCCATCCACGTTGTGAACACGGGCTTGTAGGGATACGCCTTGGCCGCTGTTGCAACTGACTCAGCGATTTCCTTCGGATCTGAGGCATACGTGGGAGTGTAAATGACCAGGACTCCATCAACATCTTTGTCTTTCAGGCACGTCTTCACAGTAACCTCAAAATCCTCCGGAGAGGATTCGGCCAGCATATCAACAGGGTTAGCTATGAACTTGAACATCGGGAACCGTTCGTGAATGGCCTCAGCTGTCTGAGGACTCAGGGTTGCCAGTTCTCCATCCAGCCGCATCAGCGTGTCGATGGCGAGGACCGACGGGGCTCCTGAATTTGTGACAATGGCCAGGCGGTTCCCCTTGGGGCGCCGCTGCTTGGAAAGGGACTCCGCGAGGTAGAAAAGGTCCAGCGTCTCATCAACCCTGATGGCCCCGGCGCGCTTGAAAGCGGCATCATAGACTTTGTCTTCTCCGGCCATAAAACCCGAATGTGTCAGTGATACAACCTGCGAGGCTTCAAACTTTCCGGACTTGATGACCATGATTGGTTTGCTCGAGGAAAAACTCCGGACGGCAGTCATGAACTTCCTGCCGTTTTTGATGGACTCGACATAGAGAATAATGGCCCTTGTTTCAGGGTCCACTCCGAGAAAATCGATGAGATCGGCAAATTTTATATCGACTTTGGTGCCTATGGAGATAAAATAGCTGAATCCTATGTTCTTGCTGACTGCCCAGTCCAGCATGGCAGTCGACAGGGTCGTGCTCTGTGCGATGAGCGCTATTGTGCCTCTCGGCGGTATCCGCGGGAACAGACTGGCGTTAAGATTAATCCCCGGCTTTATGAACCCGAGAGAGTCCGGCCCCAGCACCCTGAACTCATATTTCGTAGATATCTGGCTTATCTTCTTCTGCAGATCATTGGCATTCTCTATGCGTGTCTTAAAGTCAAAACACATCAGGATAACGCCCTTTACACCTTTGATGCCGCACTCTTCCAGTACGCCGGGCAGTATGGCTGGAAGGTCCTTGGGGCACAGGGATATGATCGCCAAATCAATATCTCTGCTAATATCGGTAATCTTCGGATATGCCTCTATGCCCTGTACTGATTCAAAATCAGGATTAACAGGATAAACCGAGCCCTTGAACCCTTGCCCAAGGAGATTCTTAAAGATGAAGTAACCGACCGACGACTTGTCTTCGCTGGCGCCGATTACTGCTATCCTCCTTGGATTAAAGAAGGAACTGAGATTTTTTACCGACACAAATGGACTCCTTTACTTGGCTGCCTTTCATTGCTGAGTAATAATCAGGACGTGGTCCGTCCGGCAGATGTATCATTACCCTGCCAAACCCTTCCCCGGGGGAAGGGTTTGGTGAGGGTGGATAACGGCTGATGGACAAACGGTGCTATCTTTATTGTTTCCCCTTCAGGATTTCATTGACTACAGAAGGATCCGCAAGGGTTGAGGTGTCTCCGAGATCATCCGTGTCCCCGCGAGCGATCTTTCTGAGAATTCTTCTCATGATCTTACCGCTCCTGGTCTTCGGCAGTCCGGGCGCAAACTGTATCTTGTCCGGTGTTGCAATGGGGCCGATTACCTGCCTGACATGCCCGACAAGAATCTTCTTGAGTTCGGGGG
>DATHCU010000101.1:0-4128 GCA_035319385.1 Thermodesulfovibrionales bacterium | reverse complement strand
GCCGAATTCGGAGGCGGCGTTGCCGCTGTTGACGAACAGTTCGAGATACCCGAAGCTGTTGACAAGCGAATAAAGGCCCCTGTCTTTCGGCTCCGAATAGAAGCCCTTCAGAGGCGCTTCACGTCCCCTGACGAGCACCTTGTGTTTCTTGTCTCCATTAGTGAGGGCCATTTCGTCCATCCTCAAATGATGGATATTAGTTGTCAGGTTTCCGAAAGTATCGATGTAGACAACTTCTCCTTCAATAATGTTGTCCGAAGGCGATGCCGGAGCCGGGATAGGTATGGTTACAAAGTCTGCAATGAGTTCTCCAAAATTCAATATATCCACGCCCCGCGAAAGCCATCCTGCAACGGGGGCAAAGACATCTCTGCCATGAAAGGTCGAACTCCTCGACGGGAGAAAATAGTGTTCGGCGGTTACATGGACTACCTCAAAGCTCTCGGCCGAGGCATACAGGCGGGTAAAGATGCCGTTGTCAGGACCCACAAAATAACGGTTGTCTGCTGCCACAATAATAGGTCTCCGCACCGAGCCGACTCCCGGGTCCACAACAACAACATTGACCGATTTCTGAGGGAAGTACTGAAAACTTGCTTCGATGGCAAAGGCAGCCTGCATGATGTTCTGCGGACTTATGCCATGAGTAAGATCAACAATATTGGCGGTGGGATTGATGCCGAGTATAACACCCTTTATGATCCCGGCAAAAGGGTCTTTATATCCGAAGTCAGTTGTTAAGGTTATGATCAGGCGCTGTTCCATGCAAGCCCCCTATAACCTTCTTTATATCACGAATCTTCTTCCTTTTCAAATACGTCTGAATTCCCTCGATGATTTCCATGGTCGCCCTTGGGTTCAGGAAATTGCCTGTGCCGACCTGAACGGCCGTGGCGCCCGCCAGCAGAAACTCTACAGCATCGCCGGCGTTTACAATGCCGCCTATGCCGATGACCGGAATCCTGACAGCTCTCGCAGCTTCCCAGACCATTCTCAAGGCAATGGGTTTGATAGCCGGGCCGGAGAGTCCGCCCGTGATGTTGGCCAGTTTCGGCCTGAGCGTTTCGATATCTATCGCCATTCCGGGGATGGTGTTGATGAGAGATACCGCATCGCTTCCCGCGTCTTCTGCTGTCTTGGCAAACTCCCCGATATCGGAGACATTAGGCGACAGTTTTACTATGACGACTACACTCCGTACCGCTTGTTTGACCTTTGATACAAGCTTCGACAGAATCCTCCTGTCTGTGCCGAAAGAAATACCCCCTTTCTTTACATTCGGACATGATACATTCAGCTCTATGGCGTCAATGCCCGAATCATCGAGAGCCTCAGAAAGCCTGATATATTCATCGATGCTTGCACCGAGAATATTGACTATTATCCGGGTGCGAAATCCTCTCAGATAGGGGAGCTTTTCTTTGAGAAACCTCTCCAGTCCCACGTTCTGCAACCCTATGGCATTGAGCATTCCGCAAGGGGTTTCGCATATTCTTGGCGAGGGATTGCCCTCCATGGGGTTTAGGGAGATGCCTTTAACAACAACAGCTCCGAGGTTATTGAGATCTACGAATTCTTTGTATTCCTCTCCATAACCGAAGGTGCCGGATGCGGTCATCACTGGGTTCTTCAGCCTGAGCTTGCCTATGTCAACGTTCAGATCCATACAATATCCTGAATCGGGAAGACAGGTCCTTCCTTGCAAGCCCTTTTGTATCCGTGCGTCGTCTTGACCGCGCATCCAAGACATGCTCCGAATCCGCATCCCATCCTTTCCTCAACGGAGACATATCCCAGTATACCCCTCTCGGCGGCAATTACGGATACGGCCCGCAGCATAGGGCTAGGGCCGCATGCGTATATAACGAATGAGCCGCCCGGCCGACGCGAATCCAGAAAATCGTTCAGGACCTTATCCACCATGCCCTCTCTGCCCAAAGAGCAGTCGTCTGTACACACAATGAGTCTGTCATCCATCTTGCCGAGTTCGTTCATCATAAGGATTTCCGCTTTTGTCTTTGCACCGTACAAGACATATTTCTCGGCGAGTTCTTCGCAGAATGAAAAGATCGAGGCGATGCCTGTCCCTCCGGCGATCAGCAAAGGTGTCATGCCTTCCGGAGGCTGAGGATATCCGTTGCCGAGAGGACCGATCATGTTGATAGTTTTTCCCTCTGTAAAGGTCTTCAGCAATGACGTGCCTTTGCCCCTTATTGCATAGAGAAACTGGAGGGTGTCCCCCCTCTTTCGCAGATAGCTGAATGGTCTCTTTAACAGGGGATCATATGAATCGCCGGCTTCTATCATATAGAATTGCCCGGGCTTAGGAGCGGCCACATGGACCAACGGTTTCACGGTAAGCAGAAAAGTGTTGCTGTTTAAGGAAGAGTTTTCAGTTATTTTTGCCCGAAAATATCTACTCAAAACTTATCTCTAATATTTCATACTCCAGGGTCCTGGCAGGAACCTTGATACTTACGACATCCCCAACCTCTTTATTCAGCAAAGCCCGCCCTACCGGAGAACTGACGGATATCTTCCCGCTCTTTACATCTGCCTCATCAGGTCCGACGAGACAGAAAGTTTTTTTTTCGTCTGAGTCAAGGTCCGCAACCCGGACCTTTGCCCCGAAGGCGATCTTGTTTTGGGAAATCTTGGAGGGATCAATCACATCAGCGAGGGCAAGTTTGGTCTTCAATTCCTGGATGCGTCCCTCGAGAAAAGACTGTTGTTCCTTTGCGGCATGATATTCGGCATTTTCAGAGAGGTCGCCGTGGGCCCTTGCCTCGGAAATATTCTTTATATTATTAGGTCTGTCAACCTTCAATAACCTTTCGAGTTCTTCCTGAAGTTTTTGATAGCCGGCGGGTGTTATTGGTATTCTCTTTAACAAATCATTCCCCTCCTAAAGGATAATGACTAATTTAACACTTTTGGCGTCAAATTTTCAAAAACAGCGGCCACCGATCTCTTGACTCTCTCTTCATAATGGCTTAGTCTACTTACATAACATTATTACCGGAGGACGATATGCGATTTTCAAGGATGCTTATACCTACCTTAAGAGAAGTTCCTGCCGATGCTGAGGCGGTGAGTCATATACTTATGCTGCGGGCGGGTTTCATCCGACAGCTTGCAGCGGGTATCTATATATATCTGCCGCTTAGTCTCCGGGTACTTGAGAAAATATATAAAGTACTGAGGGAGGAGATGAACGCCATAGGGGCACAGGAAATATCGATGCCCGTACTGCATCCGGCAGAGATCTGGCAGGAGACCGGACGATGGTACGATATCGGCGAAGAGATGTTCAGATTAAAGGACAGGACAGGGCGTGATATGTGTCTGGGGATGACCCATGAGGAGATAATGACGTGGCTTGCTGCCAGGGAAATTCGTTCATACAGGGAGCTTCCGCAGATGTGGTTCCAGATAGAGACTAAGCTCAGGGATGAGGCCAGGCCGAAGAGCGGCGTGCTTAGAACAAGGGAATTTATCATGAAGGACAGTTACAGTTTTGATGCCGACGAGGCCGGGCTGGAAAAGAATTATCAGCTCCATGCCGGGGCGTATCACAAGATATTTTCCAGATGCGGGTTGAAGTTCTATATGGTTCAATCGGACCCCGGCATGATGGGAGGCGCAACCTCGCATGAGTTTATGGCTCCAAGCCCCGCAGGAGAAGATGAAGTCGTCATATGCGGTTCCTGTGGATACGCAGCTAATGTGGAACTCGCAAAATCGAATCCTAGCAAGACGGAAACGATGGACTGGCAGCATGAAGAGGTGCACACGCCTGAAAAGCGCACTGTGGCGGAGGTGTCTAGCTTCTTGAAGATCAAGCCCGAGTTCTTTATCAAGAGCATTCTTGTCATCTCGGACCAGGGTCCCGTGCTTGCTCTTGTGAGGGGAGACCAGGAAATGCATGAAAAGAAACTCTCCATGATTGTGGGGCATCACAGGCCGGCTTCCAAAGAGGAGGTGAAGGACATTCTGGGTGTGCAGGCAGGGTTCATAGGCCCGATGAACCAGAAGGTCAGGATGATCGCGGATGTATCGCTTAAGGAGGGAGTATATGTAAGCGGTGCAAACAAGCCGCATTACCACATGAAAGGCATACGGCCTGAG
>DATHCU010000100.1:0-2059 GCA_035319385.1 Thermodesulfovibrionales bacterium | reverse complement strand
CTTTGCGATTCCATATGCTGTCGAGAAACGCCTCGCATCTTGTGATTGCGCCGGCGTCAGCGCTGTGTTCATCTATTTCGATGTGCAGGAACGGTTTGCTGCCCATCTCTTCTTGAAAATATTTAAGGATAAAGGAATCGGGTCCGCAGAGAAAATTGCCTATATAAATCGGGTAGAAGTCCTTTTCACCCCTGACAAATTTCGCGGCCTTCAGTATCCTCTGTCCGGACCTCCAGTACATATTCGGCCAGTCACGGTCAATCGAATACCTCTGCAGGGGCAGAAAATCAAAGGGTATCGACAGGACCCCGAGATCCGCCAGCTTCTTTGGAAGTTCGAGATTCACCCCGCTGTCAAGGGCGTTGTAAGACCTTCCTATGATGACAATAGTCTTTCCCGTAGGCGATTTCAGGACCTCGTTGCCCCTAGCGCTTATAGCGTCCTCAAACCGGCGCTGTGCCTGTCCCGCAACCAGGATAGCCTCTTTGATTCTCGATTTCTTCAATCCATAGGGGCTGAAGGCACTGGCAAGTTCCGTTATCAGGTGTTTCTCGCCCAGGCCCATATTTATCACCGGCGTGATCGACCTAATGCCCTCGAAAGCTACCTTCGAAACATACGGGATGGTCTGTGTATACGGGCAGGCAAGTCCCCTGTCCATAGTCTCCCCGGGTGCGTTGAGATTAATGAAACTCGGCATGAATATGGCGTCGACCTGTTCCTGGATCAGGTGCTGGACATGGCCGTGAGCCACCTTGACAGGGAAACAAGCCTCGGAGAGCACGCGCTCCAGCCCCAGATTGATCACCTGTCTGTTCGTTCTGGGGGATACCTCAACACGGAAACCCAGCTCCCACAGAAATGTTGTCCAGAAAGGCAAGAAGTCATGGAAAAAGAAGATATATGGGATGCCGATCCTGATCTTATCTCCGGGCTGCTGATCCTGGGACCTAGACTGCCTCTCAAGATGCTCTTTCCAGAGCATCTCCTCCCTGAATGCAAACAGGTCGGGGACGTCGGTAGCCTTCTTCTTCCTTACATCATATTTCTCGCACCTGCCGCCGTAGAAGAGAAAACCCTTCTCGCCAGCGATCTTCACCCTGTTAATCTCACATACGTTTGGACATCCCTTGCACTCAAAGGAGGAGACCTCATAAGGCTGCTTTGACAATTCAAACCCTTTGAAAGATGTCCTCTGAGAGGGTGATGCCGATTTGTAGTGATCTCTTGCTATCAGAGCCATTCCGATCGCTCCAGTGACGTCGTGGTTGGGCGGAATGGTTATCTTCCTGCCGAGATACTTGCTGAAGGCCGCTGCAACGGATTTGTTGAATGCGACGCCGCCCTGGAAGAAGATATTGTCACCGATCTTCTTGCCCGCGACAACCTTGTTGATATAGTTCTGCACAATAGAGTAAGCGAGACCCGCAAGTAAATCATTCTTGTCCGCTCCCCTCTGAAGATTTGAGACGAGGGAATTCTCCATGAAAACGGTGCACCTCTCGCCGAGCCTGCATGGATTCTTGGCAGAAAAGGCCAGATCCTGAAATTCTCCTTTGATCGAGATGCTGAGTTTCTCCGCCTGCTCTTCCAGGAAAGAACCTGTGCCGGCGGCACATGCTTTATTCATTTCGAAGTCGACAATTATGCCGTTCTGAAGGGATATATATTTCGAGTCCTGGCCTCCTATCTCGAAGATAGTGTCGACGTTCTTATCGATAAACGCGGCTGCGGTGGCCTGTGCAGTGATCTCATTCTTTACGATGTCGGCCCCGACATAGTCTGCGATCATATACCTGCCGGAACCTGTCGTCCCGACCCCCATGATCTGCACCTGCGGCCCGATCTCATCGCCGATCTCGGATAAACCCCGCATGACGGCTTCGATAGGCCTCCCCGCTGTCATAAGGTATCTCTTTGCGAGAAGATTTCCGGCCTCGTCTATCACCGCGAGGTTCGTGCTGATGGAACCGATATCTATGCCGAGGTATGAAACGACCTTCTTCGAGGATGGGGAGACCCCGGGTGACGGAGGAAGGACGTATGAGGGACGGTCTCC
>DATHCU010000099.1:0-3071 GCA_035319385.1 Thermodesulfovibrionales bacterium | reverse complement strand
CATGATCTACATACTTGGGATGCCTACGTTATTAGCGATCGGGACTGACCTTTTTCAGATAATCATCACCAGCATCTCCACGACCATCCAGCAGGCCTTTTTCAACCATACGGTGGACGTGGGCCTCGCCCTGCTCCTTCTGTTAGGTTCTACGATCGGGGCGCAGTTCGGTGTGCGGGCCAGCCGGAAGCTGCGGGCCGAGCAACTGAGGATCTTGCTGGCTGGCATTGTTCTGGCTGTTATGTTGATGATTCTCTATGAATTGGTGTCAACACCTTCCGAACTCATATCTCTTGCAACCGAAGGCGGAGGCCACTGATGAGGGGGCGTGCTTTATTGAGGCGGATCGGCACGGTCATAGCGTTCTCCGTCATTCTCTGCTGTTCTTGCATTGGAGATTCCCATGCAGCCGAACTCGCTGTTTCGAGCGTTCCGGAGAGGATCAACATCACCCTCAAATACTCCGGGGAGAAAGTGACACTATTCGGAGAAACCGAAGAAAATGCCCTTATAATCGCCAGACTGGTATCCGTCGGCGAAGAGACTACGAAGTTGAACAAGAAAGGCAGGAGGGGTTTTCTCTGGATGAATGTCAAGACACTCGAACTCACACATGTGCCGGCCCTTTATATAGTGCAAACGTCCGGGGCTTTGGCAGGACTCCCGGATGATCTGCTGGTCAGGACCGGGTCGGACAGGAAATACGCGGCAATCAGGGCGGGTGCCAAGTTTACCCCTGTAGATCCCGAGGAAGAGGTCCTCATGAGCGGCTACATAAGACTGAAGGAGAAACAGGGCCTTTATGCCATCCGCGAGGATCCGGTGCAGACCATCAAAGGGAGACTATTTAAAAGCGTCTTCTTCATGCCTTCAAACGCCCCGGCAGGAGTGTATCAGTTCGATGTCTTTGCCATTAAAGGGAATGCCGTTATCGCATCGGGGTCAACAGAAATTTGGCTGGGCAAGGTAGGAATAGAAAACTGGGTTACGTCCTTCGCAAAAAACCATGGTCTGCTTTATGGCATACTGGCGGTTGCAGCAGCGCTTCTTGCGGGAATCGGCGTCGGGCTGGTCTTCAGGGGTGGGCCGACTCACTAGGAAAGTGAGATATATTAATTGGGCGGATAAAGGATAATGTGTTAGAATCGAATCCCGGGTTATGGCCGTGTCAGCATTGAGGGGGTGTAGCGCATATGAAGATTCTGGTTGCAGTGGACGGTTCTGAATTCTCAAAGAACGCCGTAAGGTTTGCATCCTGTCTTGCGATGAAGATTAAGGCCGAGGTAATTGCACTCAGAATCAACGACGTCCCCAGATACAGCCACTGGATGGGGATCAGTGATAGAGTGAAGGAAGAGATGTTTGAGACATCCGAGAAGATCATCCAGGAGGCAGGAGAAATCGCCAGAGATGAATTTGATATGGGAGTAACAGGCGTAATCAGGGAAGGTTCCCCTGTCGAGGAAATCGTGAAGCTGGTAAACGAGGACCAGGAGATCTCGATGGTGGTACTCGGAGCCAGCGGTAAAGGGAATGCTGCCCGAAGGCTGGTAGGTTCCACAACCGAAAGCCTAATACATGAGGTAAGCAGGTCTCTTCATTGCGCAGTAATAGTGGTGCCCGGAAGTGATGAAATATACAGCAGAAGATGTACAATGGTCCACTCATGAGACAGGGGTCAGGTCGGAGAGTGAAAATGGCGGGAGAGCCGGTGCAGAAGATCACGTACATAAATTATGCTTCAACCTATTATCCTTATGTTGCGGGGATTGCGGAGCCGCAGCAGTATGAGGGCAAGTTTGTCCAGATCAGGAGAGGCGGGACGGAATATCTTGTCTTTTCGCCGAAGGAATTTACACGCTTCCATGCCGACATCGTTCAACGCTTCTGCGGGGAGCATAATATATACGGCGTCTACAGGACCGAAAACAAGGTCTTCGAGATAACGGACCCGGAGTGGAGAGTCACAGGAGGCGGCAAGTTCGCGATAGACAGGGAGAAGAGGGACCTGAGAATTCACGACAACTCGCTGGCATACGGCAAGTTCGAGAAACAGGGTCTGAAGGAAAAGATTCTGTCCGTCTCTCAGTTGTCGGACTATGACGTCCGGATCGAATAGCTGAGAAAGAATAAAGGTCTATTTTAGCCACAAATAAGAAGACGCTGGAATTCTTCTGAAAAAATCTTTCGAATGAGGTGAATAAGATGGAGAGAAAGGGAATTGTGACTTTCAAGGGAGCACCGCTCACTTTGGTCGGAGAAGTGCCCAGGATCGGGGAGGCGGCAAGGGATTTCAGAGTGCTTGACGCAGACCTTAAAGAGGCGGGCTTAAAAGACTTCGCAGACAAGGTAAAGGTGATCAGCGTAACGCCGTCACTGGACACGCCCGTATGCGACATGCAGGCACGGAGGTTCAATCAGGAAGCTGCAAAGTTACCTGCCGATGTAATAATTCTCAACATCAGCATGGACCTGCCGTTTGCGATCGCAAGGTTCTGCACAGCGGCCGGCATCGACAAGGTGAAGGCATACTCGGACCACAGGGAAGCCTCTTTCGGCAATGCCTATGGGGTGCTGATCAAGGAGATAAGGCTGCTGGCCAGGTCCATCTTCATCATAGACAAATCCGACACCGTCAAATACGTAGAGATCGTACCGGAACTTACGGAGCACCCAGACTATGACAAGGCCCTCGGAGAGTTAAGAAAGCTGGTCTGATAAGCAGGAGGGGTTGAAAAGGCAATCCGGCGAAGTCTCAGGACCGGAGAGATCTTGAGAGGAGAGTGATCGCGAGATCCAGATGCCTCTCGGGGTCGAACCTCGGCCCGAGCAGCCGGGATTGTCCGGCCTTGTTTACAAGGCGGTCGTCATACACGGCTTTCGCGCACCTCCTCCTGAGTTCGGACAGGAGGAATGCGAAGTTTGCATTGCGTGAAGGCTGGATGGACGAGCCCAGGGAATCGTATTGCAGCGAGGATTCAATAAACACCAGCGGGGTTGCGCTCTCCGAATAATACAGGTGAAGAAATTCTTCGCGGACCTCTGTTATGTTCTGCTGTCTCACTCTGACC
>DATHCU010000098.1:0-2553 GCA_035319385.1 Thermodesulfovibrionales bacterium | reverse complement strand
AGGGGCGGTCAGAACAATGTCCGAGGCGAGAGGCAGTAATGGTTTCATTATCCCTTGGATATCCTTATCGCTCATAATGCCAAGTACCATTATAATCTTTTTGTATTTTTTAAGGAAAACCTTTTTTATGGTCTCGGCAAGGGCATTTGCGGCAGCAGGATTGTGGGCGCCGTCGATGAGAAAGCAGGGATTCCCTCGGATCAGTTCAGCCCTGCCGGGCCATTTCGTGGATTCAAGGCCGTTTCGTATCAGGTCGCGGAGCGTGGACTGGGAGTGTACGCCGATACTGTCGAGAAAGATGGTTGCGGCCTTAATCGCAATAGAAGAATTCTTCGTCTGATGTTCTCCCGGGAGGGGGACAAAAAGATCTTTTAGCTGGAGGGGTCCATCGGAATAATCGAAGATCGTCCCTGATTCATCAACATCTTTCAGTGAAGCTGAAAAATCTCTTCCATACAAATACAGTGGGGAATCAGTCGCCTTTGCCGCCTTGATTATGACCTCAGCCGCTTCGGACCCCTGATCTGAACTTACAACCGGAACTCCATTTTTGATGATGCCGGCCTTTTCACGGGCTATTTCGCCCAATGTACTGCCGAGGAAGTCTTTGTGGTCTATGCTTATATCTGTTATTACTGAGACCAGGGGTTCAATAATGTTTGTAGCGTCAAGCCTCCCTCCCATGCCGACTTCCATGACTGCTGTGTCCACTTTCTGTCTCTGAAACCAGAGCAGGGCGATGGCTGTCACCACCTTGAAGAACGTGGGCTGAAGGTCTTCGCAACGTGAGGCTATATCCTTTATCTCTGAAGCCAGCCTCACGACCACTTCTTCGGGAATCTGTTCGCTATTGATCCTTATACGCTCGGTGAAGCTGATAAGGTGGGGAGACGTGAAAAGGCCGACACGCATTCCGGAGGATTGTAGAATAGACGCGATAATGGCCGAAGTTGAACCTTTGCCGTTGGTTCCTGCAACATGGATGGTCTGAAAAGACTTGTGCGGATTGCCGAGCGCCGAGGACAACTTCCTGATATTTTCGAGTCCGAATTTTATCCCGTATTTCTGAAGGCTGTATAGGTAGGCGATTGTCTCATCGTAGCTCATAAGAGCATGTCGATAATCTTAGCCAGGGTCTCCCTGAGATCCTTCCTGTCTACCACCATGTCGATCAGTCCATGTTCATGCAGGAATTCTGATCTCTGAAAATCGTCCGGCAGGGGCTGCTTGATCGTCTGCTCAACAACTCTAGGCCCGGCAAAACCGATGAGGCTCTTGGGTTCAGCGATGATGATATCTCCGAGTGATGCAAAACTCGCCGTGACTCCTCCGAAAGTTGGATCACAGAGTATCGATACGAACAATATTCCACTGTCCCTGAGTTTGCCGATGGAAGCAGAGACCTTTGCCATCTGCATGAGAGAGAAGATCCCTTCCTGCATCCTGGCTCCGCCGGATGAGGAAACGGATATGAGTGGCTGCTTCTTCTCCATCGCCCTTTCAGCAGCCCTGGATACCTTTTCGCCGACCACGGACCCCATGCTCCCGCCCATGAAGGAAAAATCCATGACGGTAATGCTGACGGGGTGCCCTTTGATAGTCGCGTCGCCGGAAAAGATCGCCTCGGTGAGACCGCTCTTCTTCTGGTTCTCCTTTATCCTGTCCTTATAGGAAATTGCATCCTTGAAATGAAGGGGGTCAGCGGATGTAAGATTCTCGTCAATCTCCACGAAGCTGTTTTCGTCCACCAGCAGTTTGAGACGTTCCTGGGCGCTGATCCTGAAATGATAGTTGCATTTGGGGCATATCTTGAGGTTCTTCTCGATCTCTTTTTTGTAGACGATTTCCTTGCAGCCGTCGCATTTTACCCACAATCCCTCGGGTATCTTTACCTTCTTGTCTGTCCTCAGGTCCTTTGTCTTCTTAAACCATGCCATCTTCTATATTTGTCCTTAGTATTCGATACAATTTATACGCTGCTTCAAAAAACTCGAAAAAGCTGTGAGGGCAACCCGATTACTGCCCCGTCCCGGTTCTGGTGAAATCGCTGTGGAGAATGATTCTTGAGGCGACCCGCCCGGAAAGGTCTTCCGTTTATTCATCGAATGGACCGGCGAAGATCCGTGAGAAAATCCTTCAGTTGCTCCGGAGCTTCCCTGAACTTTCTCACTATCGCACTGCCGATAATCACTCCGTCGGCCATCTTTGCCACAGCCGCCGCCTCTTCAGGCGATGAAACCCCAAAGCCGACGGAGACAGGGGCCTCAGTATGTCTTCTTATCTCTGAAAGATGCATTCCCATCGAACCGTCGAGATGGAGCCCCGAACCGGTAATTCCTGTCATAGAGACATAATAGAGAAAACCCCGCGAGGACTGTGCAACTTTCTTTATCCTGTCTTCTGTTGAAGTGGGCGCAAGCAGGAATATCGTATCAAGGCCGGCCTTTTTTGAAAGGCGGATCAGATCGGATGCCTCGTCGGGAGGCAGATCAGGAACGATAATTCCGTCAACCCCGGCATCGACAGCATCATCTACGAAAGCCGGGAGACCAT
>DATHCU010000097.1:0-2803 GCA_035319385.1 Thermodesulfovibrionales bacterium | reverse complement strand
GCGGCTGGAAGTAAGTTTGTCCCTCGTAATTGCGGTCTTCTTCCCGGAAATCTCGATGAAATCATAGAGAAAGGAATATCTTTCTCTCTCATCAAACATGATCTTTCGACAACGGTGGGCATCTTTGAAGTTGGAGAGGAGGGACCTGTCCGCAGCCTTCTTGTCAAAAGGTTCAACCATAGGGGGTTCCTGGACTTTATGATCCACAGAATCTTCAATGGGAGGGCAAAGCGTCTCTGGAACAGGAACGTGCGGCTTTACAGGAGAGGACTCCCGGTCCCGGAGCCTATTACATACATTGAATCGTCATTAAAGAAGAAGAACGCCTACTTTGTCTCTTCCGTGATCCCAGATTCGAAAAGTCTTTACTTCTTGCACAGGGAGGGAGTGCTTCAGGGTAACAAGGTATTAGTCAAAAAGCTTGCTGCCGCGATTTCTCAATGGCATCTCTCGGGGGCGATACACGGAGACCTCAAATGGCCAAATATACTCGTTCGGGCCGAGAATGGAGTATACGAATGCTTCTTCATCGATCTCGACCAGGCGAAAATATGTTCTCGCCCAAATATATCCGGGATTTGCGGGGACATCGAGAGATTCTACAGGTTCGGACTGCAGATAGGCGCAGAATATTGGGTCGAGACGGAATTCCTCCCTGAATATCTGTCTTTTATGCCTGCTGCCTTAAGAACCGAAATTGATTTGACCAGGATAAAGAACAAATCTATCAAAGAATGGACAAAGCGGGGCAGGGAGAAATTATGATCTGTTTATCAGGTGGTAAACGAGAGGCGTGAAAGGCTTCGGTGCACAGGGATGAGAATGGCCTTTTGTCTATTCAGATATTTCCCTTTTGGAGGACTCCAGCGCGATTTCAGGAGGATTGCAGAAGTCTGTCTCAAGCGGGGCCATGAGATCCAGGTGTATACCATGTCCTGGGAGGACTCGATCCCTCGCGACTTTCAGGTTGAACAGATGAAGGTGGGCGGCGTTACCAACCACCGTCGGTGCTGGAATTTCTCGAATAGGATGAATGAAATCCTTCGGCATAAACAGTTTGAAGTATCGGTCGGCTTTAACAAAATGGAGGGCCTGGATGTTTACTATGCTGCAGACCCGTGCTACAAAGCGAAGGTCATGCAAGAAAAGGGCTCTCTTTACCGTCTTTCTCCTAGGTATCGTACATATATTGAACTGGAGAAGGCTGTTTTTGCTCCGGAATCCAGTACACACATCCTCCTCATCTCCGAGATGGAAAAGTCCAGATACCTTCAATCTTATGGTACAGACGAAGGGCGTTTCCACAGTCTTCCGCCGGGGATTTCCGCTGACAGGGTATTGCAGGGAAATAGCACTGAGATCAGACAAGGCGTGCGCTCTGAATTGGGGATCCGGGAGGATGCAATTATGCTGCTTATGGTGGGATCCGGGTTCAAGACTAAGGGAGTGGACCGCTCTCTCTCGGCCCTGGCCGGTCTTCCCGAAGCCATTAGAAAGAGAACGGGACTTTACGTGATCGGGCAGGGGAACCCGAAACCCTTTGAGAAGATTGCCAGAAGGTTAAACGTCGAACAGTTGGTACGATTTCTTGGGGGGCGTGATGATGTCCCGCGTTTTATGGCAGGGGCGGATCTGCTCCTTCATCCGGCGTATACCGAAAATACCGGCACCGTTCTTCTTGAGGCAATGGCAGCCGGTCTTCCCATAATAGCGACAGATATATGCGGATATGCCTTTCATGTCAGAAAGGCCGATGCGGGCGCGCTGATACCCTCGCCGTTCAGGCAGGATGCATTCAACAGCATGCTCGAACAGGCGATTTTATCACGGGCGACAGAGACCTGGAGACGGAATGGTCCACGGTATATATCGGAAGAGGACGTCTTCAGCATGCCGGAAAAGGCGGCCGACATCATCGAGACCGTGGCATCAGAGAAGTCAGGCGCGGCATGATAGAACTCTCCGCCGAACTTGGTACCTATTTCAAAGGCGCCGGTGCCTTTGATGAAATTCTTGACCTTGACGGAAGAGTGTATCGTCTGCACAAGAACCGCAAGACTCTCCGCATTGAAAGAAACGGCAGGGGTTATTTTGTCAAGATCCACCGCAGGATAGGATGGGGAGAAGTCCTCAAGAATATCTTCAGTCTCAAGTGGCCGGTGCTGAGCGCCCGCAATGAATACAGCGCAATCAAGAAACTGGAGACTCTGGGCATAGACACTATGAAGACATGCGGCTTCGGAGAGAGGGGCATGCACCCTTTATGGCTTGAGTCGTTTATCATTACTGAAGAACTGGAGAATACGATCAGCCTGGAGGATTTGTGCAGGGACTGGAAGAAGAATCCGCCTGACTTTTTCCTGAAGACAGCTCTCATACGGAAGGTTGCCGACATAGCCCGCATATTGCATCAAAACGGTGTGAACCACCGGGATTTTTACATCTGCCACTTTCTTCTTGATAGGAGCAATCCGATTTCTCCTTCCCGAATTCTCTATCTCATAGACCTCCACAGGGTCCAGGTCCGTACGTACACGCCCGAACGATGGATCATCAAAGACCTCGCGGGCCTGTTCTTCTCAGGCATGGACATAGGGATGACGTCCCGCGACTTGTTCAGGTTCATGAAGATCTACAGCGGCAAGCCATTGCGGTCTTTGTTGAAAGAAGAATCTTGCTTCTGGAAGCAGGTATATTTCCGTGCGATAAAAATGTATACCAAAGAGTTCGATCGGAAGCCGGATGTTCCGCAAATCAACAGTGTATAGGGACATCCTTTCCACTACTGCAGTCTCACGAGGAC
>DATHCU010000096.1:0-6013 GCA_035319385.1 Thermodesulfovibrionales bacterium | reverse complement strand
CATGAAGTCAAGCTGATCGTGGATCTTATTTACGAAGGCGGCATATCGAACATGAGGTATTCCATAAGCAATACCGCACAGTACGGAGACCTCACAAGGGGACCGAGGATTATACCCAAAGATACCAAGAAGGAGATGAAGAAGATCCTTGATGAGATACAGTCCGGTCAGTTTGCAAAGGAATGGATACTTGAATGCAAGGCAAACAAGCCTTCGTTTAATGCCCTTACCAGGCGAGGCGAGGAGCATCCTATCGAAGAAGTGGGCGCCAAACTCAGGGCAATGATGCCGTGGCTGAAGAAAGATAAGCTTGTAGACAAGTCGAAGGCCTAATGAGATTTGCCCCGGAGGGATACCCTTTCATCATTGCTTCCCTGTTTGCTGCGGGCATTTCTTCAGCATTCCTGTTATGGATATGGAGAACAGGGGGCAATGGGGGCATCTTTAGTGTTGCTGTGCTGGCGGCCGGCCTTCTCTGCCTGACCGCAGCTTTTATGCTGTATTTCTTCAGAGATCCCGACAGGAATGTGCCCGAAGAAGCAGGCCTTTTTGTCTCTCCCGCTGACGGCAAGGTCATTGTTATTAGGGATGTATTCGAAAAGGACTATCTGAAAGCGGAAGTGAAAGAGATCGGCATCTTCATGTCGCCCATGAACGTGCATGTCAACCGGGCTCCCTGCGATGGCAAGGTATCGGCAGTGAAGCACTCCCCCGGCATCTATATGGCTGCATATAAAGATGATGCGTCCATAAAGAATGAGAATATCGTGATGGCGCTTGATTGTAAAGAGGGGAAGGTCCTAGTGCGGCAGGTCGCGGGGTTTGTTGCGCGAAGGGCTGTCTGCAGGGTAAAGGCCGGCGATACGCTGAAAAGGGGAGAGCGCTACGGCATGATCAAGTTCGGTTCCCGTCTCGACGTGTACCTGCCGAAGGAAGTTGCGGTGGCCGTCAAACTGGGTGACAGGGTGAAAGCAGGCGAGAGTGTTCTCGGAAGCATGGGGACGAAGAATCAGGCGTGAATTAAGAAGTATCGGAATATCAGTGATGGAGGATTAGGATGAAAGAGGAGGGGCCCATAGGGGCCATTTTACAGAGAGATAAGAAGACATACGCTATCGTGCCCAGAATCCCGATGGGAGTCCTGACACCGGACATACTCGAATCCATAGCAGGGGTTGCCCGCAAGTTCAACGTGAAGGTTGTCAAGATTACGTCGGGACAGCGTATAGCCCTGGTTGGTCTGAATGCTGAAGATGTTGAACCGGCATGGAAGGACCTGGGAATGGACGTCGGTCCTGCGGAGGGATTGTGCGTTCATTATGTGCAGGCCTGTCCCGGGACAGAAACCTGCAAGTTCGGGCAGGGAGATTCCCTGTCACTCGCCGCCAGGATAGAAAAACTGTATGTCGGCAAAGATGACCTGATACCTGGGAAGACGAAATTCGGGATATCGGGCTGCACATTGAATTGTGCCGAGAGTTATGTGAGAGATTTTGGCGCGTTCTGCACTCCAAAAGGCTGGACAGTCGTTGTCGGTGGGAATTCCGGGGGCAGACCCAGGATTGGAGATGTAATCGCCAAGAATCTAAGCGACGATCAGGTGATAGAATTATTCTCGAAGTGTCTCGATTTCTATGGGAAGAATGCTAACCCCAGAGAGAGGATGCCCCGATTCATAGAGAGAATCGGGATCGAGGAGTTTAAGAGGGCGGTGCTGCAATAGCATAGTGACTTGTCCCTGTCTGTAGTCAGTCTTTGCAGAAGTGTTCGTGCTTGCGCGCACACTTAATCAAAATCCCTCCGGTTGACATCCCGCTGAAGTAGAACCCCGGCATTTTAAGCATCGTGATTGACATGGAGTGTATATAATTGATAAATTAAGCTAAAGCTAGAATATTAGCTCTGGCACCGTTTGTGCTTAATTTATAGGGTATGCGACACAAACATCTGTTGATAATATGTCTCCTCTGGCTTGGTATTGCCATGTCATTTGATACAGGCATGGCGACCATCGGCGGGGACTGTGACGCCTGCCATAACCTCTTTCCCGGTATGATGGACAAGACCCATACGGGCAAGGCATTCCAGTATGTCCTGAAGAACGAATTCTGCGTGCACTGCCATTCGAACGCAAACAGCGATACCATTAAATCCCTAGGGGGCAACAGGGTTCCCGTTGTGCATAACACCGTCAATCCTATTTATCCCCTGGGCGGAGGCAATTTTCAGTACGTTGCGAAGGATTTCGGGGACAGAAAAGGCCATAATGTGGACGGCATAACCTCTGTGGACAAGAAGTTTCGCGGATTCCCTCCCGGGTACAAAAGGGCATCTGACCCGTCTTTTATAGGATATGATCCCGGAAGACCCCTGATGTGTGCGGGTTCTAATGGCTGCCACGGAGACAGGGACATCGAAGATCCTTTTGCCTCCATCATGAAGACGCACCATGCGCTTGACAAGCCGATAGACGGCAGTTCCAGTGCGAAAAGCTACAGGTTTCTCGGAAATGCGGGCGGAGTGAAAGGTGTTGTCGGCTTCGAGGACAAAGACTGGAACCAGCACGGGTCATCGAAGAGCCACAATGAATATTCTCCTTCTATTGATATCCTGTGCAAGAGCTGTCATGGAGACTTTCATAGCGAAGGCAAGGGAGAGAACGATCACTGGTTCAGTCATCCCACGGGTATTCCCATCCCTGTGTTGGGCGAATATCAGAAGTACAAGGTCTTTGACCCTGATGCGCCTGTAGCGCGAGAGCATCCGATTATGTCGTCCCCGGTCATAAACCACGGCAGAGACAAGGTGACCTGTCTCTCGTGTCACATTGCGCATGCGGGGCCGTATGATTCCCTGCTGAGATGGGATTACGAGGGGCTGCTGACCGAGCAGAAGAAAGGCTGCATGATCTGTCATTCCGAAAAATGAACAGGATAACGGAAAGCTCAATGGTTTCAGCCGTTGATCCTCAAGGATCAGCAGTCAGAAGAAGCATTTTAATGAGTCTTTCTCCGGTTTTCCTGTTCTTTATCTGTCTGCTGTTTTCCACGGACAGTGCAGATGCCCGTGTGAGGGGCCGCTGCAAGGACTGCCACGCCATGCACAACAGCAGAGAGGGAAGTGTGGTAACAAGGGCTGGTCTGTCAGGCCCCTTTTCTTCGATGACTATCGGCGGGTGTATGGGCTGTCACGGACAGAATCCGAACGGCACTCAGAACATCATCGTTCAGGGCAATATGAGAATCCCTCAGGTTATCCATTACTTTGAAGATGGAGATCTTGCGGGCGGGAATTATATTTATGTGGCTGAAGGCCACAACCCCGTATATTCCAGAGGGCATAATGTTGAAGGCATATCCCTTCAGGAAAACTCTCCTATGAATGTCCCACCCGGTTTTGTAGGTGGTGTGAATATCCCCGGCGGGACTGGCCCACTTTTCTGGTCGTCGCAAAGACAGCTGACATGCGCAGGCACGTGGGGATGCCACGGAAACAGGATTATCGAAGATCCCTTTGCCGCGATGAGCAGGGCCCATCATGAAGACGACGGCGAGATAGACGGATCAACCGTCGGAAGAAGCTATCGCTTTCTCTATGGAATTCTCGGTAAGGAGCACCGGAACTGGGAGTACCTTGCCTCTGTGGGCGACCATAACGGCTACAAAGGAGATTATACCCACAGCTCGATGAACACAATCAGCTATTTGTGCGGCGAGTGTCATGCCAAGTTTCATCCCAACGCGAATCTCGGCGGCGTCGACGAAGTCGGGCATGCCTACGATTCCGTCTGGAGGAGGCACCCCTCGGACATCTCCTTCGGCGGGGTGCACAACGGCTATCTTGATTCGGAATACGGTAATTACGTTCAATACAGTCTCGAATCTCCCGTCGCCTATCAGAATCCGACAGGCCGCGAATCCAAGGTCGATATGGACAGCATCATCATGTGCCTTTCATGCCATAGAGCTCACGCAAGCCCTTATCCAGATATGCTGAGATGGGACTATTCGCAGGTCTCTGCCCGGGACAATAAGTCGGGCAAAGGCTGTCTGGTCTGCCACACAAAGAAGTCTCAATAACATCGCGAGTCAAATTTCTCATTCTCAGTCTCATTCTCAGAGTTGAGAATTATTCCTCGACAAAAATAAAGCTTATGATACATTTCACTTGACATCTGGTACGGTAAAAAGTCTATATTAAAGCACCAGCTTGCTCATGAAGTGAAATATCCTAGGAATCAAAGAGTTATCTGGCTGGAACGCTTGTTGCAAAACCACGATATGGAATGCGGGATAGCGGCAAACATCCCGCTGAGAAGCAGATGATATTTCGCAAATGATATATGACTTAACTTATTCTCAATATGGCAACTCTTTTGCTAAATCAACAAAGAAAGGAGGTGAAACTAATGAAGAAGAAGTTTGCAATATGTTTAATTGTTCTCCTCTCACTGGTTCTCGTCTGCGGGTTTGCGGATGCGAAAGTGACCGGCAGGTGCGACAACTGTCACACGATGCACAACAGTCAGAACGGAGCGAGAATGGCTGATCAGGATACTCCATACGCTCATCTGACAAGGTCATCGTGCCTCGGCTGTCACGGCGCAGCAGGTCCCGGAACAGAGGTCGGGGGCGCGCCGGGTATCTTTGGCAACGCCGCTGCGACTTTCACGGCGGGTGGCACATTCGCGCCAACAGTTGTCGATGCCGCCGCAGCGGACTACCACAAGGTCCATAACGTCAGGGACATAAGCTGGAGCCATGAAGAATCGGAACTGCTGAACAGGACACCGGGCGCTGAGAGCGGCGGCTACACGGAGCCTGCTGGCGCTACTCAGTTGACATGTGCCGGCACATTCGGGTGCCATGGACAGCACAGTGCGGGACTCAACAGCGATGCGGGCATCAGAGGTTTCCATCACGGCGGCAAGGCCGGATATCGGTATCTACAGTTCTTTGATGGTGCGACACATACCGAGATCAAGGGAACAGGTTCATCCACGTGGGAAAAAGGTGGAGCGACCGGCAGCAATCATAATGTGTACTTCGCTATGACCGGCACGGGCGGAGCCACGAACGATTCTATCAATGCCCTCTGCGCATTGTGTCACGGAGATTTTCACGGCACGGATGATGTGAAGAGCGGAAGCAACTGGATCAGGCACCCCACTGAGAACCTTTTATCGGATGCGTCCGGCTGGAATATGTCGAGCGTGACAGTTGACTACGAGAACAACCCTTTCAGTTTCAGCGATCTGACAGGAAAGACACCGGACACGGCATATGACACCACGGGAGCAAGGGTGGCATGTGTCTCTTGTCATCGAGCTCATGGAACAGCTAATGCGGACATCCTCAGATGGGATTACGGAACCATGTTGGCAGGCGGCGGAGGCACAACCGGCTGTCTGGGATGTCACCATCTCCAGAGATGAGAGAAAATCAGGGAATGAAGAGAGGAATGGGCCAGTCGAGTACTGGCCCATTTTTCAACACGATGAAGAAAGTCTTAACCGGCCGATCCAATTTTGAAAACAACCCGCTTACTGCGATGAATACTTGGAATACATTGCTGCTGATTGTCGGCATATTACTGCAATGTGTGTTTCCAGCATCAGGAGTTTTCTGTGCAGACGCGGACCAGCCCGCAAGCTATTGCGACTGCATCAGCAGTGATGAAGACGACGGCAGGATACGTTATCCGGTTTCGGTCTTCTTCGAGTCCGTGAAGAACGAAATCTACGTTATCGACAGTATGGCGAGGATAATAATATACACGGCCGACCTGTTTCCCATACAGACCCTTGACAAGAGAAACGGAATTGATGCCCCGCAGGGACTGACAGTTGACACGGACGGGAATCTGTATGTGGTGCAAGGTATAAGCAAAGACAACCCGATATGCAGGATTTCTGTTTTCAACGCCTGTTTCAGGTGGGTGAGGGATATCAATGTGCATGGATTTGCCGACTGCGACAAATTTATTCCCTACCGGATCGCAGTCGACAAAGACG
>DATHCU010000095.1:0-3390 GCA_035319385.1 Thermodesulfovibrionales bacterium | reverse complement strand
TCGAGAAGATACAACAGGAGAGATTGCTTCTCAAAGAGGGAATCGCTCTCAAGGTAAAGGATGCATTCCTCCAGATAGGACGTTCCCAAGGACAGGTGAAGTCTACCAGGGAAGCACTCGATGCTGCCAGGGAGAACAGGGAGCTCAACGTCCGCGCCTATCAGGAAGAACTCGTGGAGACCAAGGATGTCATTGAAGCTCAGCTGATCGAATTCTTCATCAACGGGCAATACCTGAAAGCACTCTATGATAATGCAGCCAATCAGGCTGATCTCGAATTCATTGTGGGGAAGAAGATACTTAATGAGATACTCTAGGGTTGTTTGCCTGTTCTGCGTCTGCCTTGCCGTATCAATCTTTGTCGCCCCTGTTTCCGCTCCGGCGGAACACAAGGGCGAGATGTTTAGATTAGGCTATTCCGCAAAAAGCATAACCGAGGTTGACCTCAACGATGCCGCCGCCGCCCTCGAAATCTGGCTGAAGGAGATGGCGAAAGACGTGGGGGTTTCAGCTGAGAGTCTTATATACACTGATATAAAGACAATGCTCAGAGACTTCCGAAACGGAAAACTTGATATGGCTATCACAGGCACCCTCGACTACCTGAAGGCGGAGCGGGAACTGCATGCGGACCTCGCTTTTGTGAAAGTTAAAAGCGGCAAGAAAACCACTAAGAAGGTGCTTCTGGTGAATTCGGACTCGCCCTATTCCGACATAAGGAATTTAAGAAATAAGAACCTGGCAATAATGAAAGGGGATGAAATTGGGGACGTATTCTTGAATTCGATCCTCTCGAAGAAGAACCTGCCGAGTTCCGAGAAATTTTTCATGAATATCCGGGAGAAGAATAAACCCTCCAATGTCATTCTTTCGGTCTTCTTTAATCAGGCTGATGCCTGCATCACAACAGATGCAAGCTTGAAGACCATGATCGAACTCAATCCCCAAATAGGCAAGAAGCTCAGAGTCATCGAATCATCCCCGGAATTGATAGAGACAGTCAGTTTTTTCCGCAGAGACTTCGATGATGCAACCAAACAGAAAGTCTTGAAACAGATCAGGATGTTGAATGAACACCCCCGCGGACAGCAGGTGCTGCTTCTCTTCCAGGTCGACAGGCTGGTTCCGATACAGAAATCCGATCTGGATGTCACAAAGACGTTCTTCGGCAACATTAAAAGCCTTTTGGCAGAAAAATGAAGGCATGCGATTCCAATAAAGAGGCCCGATGACAATATCCTTGAAGAGACACTCTTCGACTCTTAAGTTTTTCTGTCCGCTTTTTGCGGTCATTCTCATCCTGCTGCCTGATACCGCCTGGGTAAAAATGCCGGACAAGCCCAGATTAAACATCGGGTATTCGTCCAAAACCTTTCTGGACGTCGACATGAAAGATGCCGTGGCCGCCCTTGATGTTTGGGTTGATGAGTGGAGTGCCAAAGAGGGTTTTAGCGCGCAAAACCGTATCTATGACGATTTGGATGTGTTGGCAAAAGACTTTCAGCAGGGCAACCTTGACCTTGGCATTGTAAAATCACTGGACTATCTGAAGATAAGAAATGCTATAACTCCGGAATTGGCAATGACACATGTGAAGGGGGGCAAAAAGACCATACGGTATCATCTCCTGGTACAGTCCGATTCCGGCATTACGAGCATAAAGGATTTGAGGAACAGGAAATTGACCGTGAGGAAGGGAGATGATATGGGCCTGCTCTTCTTAAACACCCTTCTTCTTAAGAATAGACTGCCGGAAACCGAAAAATTCTTCTTTCTTTCTGATCCCAAGCCCAGATCCTCACAGGTGATGCTCTCCGTTTTTTTCGGCCAGGCCGACGCCTGCCTGACAACTGACATAACATACAAAACCATGGTCGAACTGAACCCGCAGGTGAAAGAAAAGCTAAAGATCATCGCCTCGTCGGAAGAATATGTCGAAGGTGTAAATTTCTTTCGGAAAGATTATGACGATAACTACAAGAAGATAGTGCTGGACAGAAGTCAAAGATTGAAAGATTCTGTCCGGGGCAGGCAGATAATGCTGCTTTTCAAAATTGACAAGGTGGCGGTGCTCGAAGAGAAGGATCTGGATACTGTCAGGAAGCTCCTCGCCGATTATGAGAGGCTGAGGAGAAGAAATTAAAGGCCCGGGAATATTCACTGGATAAGATTACTATGAACAGATCATTGCATTTCAGAAAGGGAATATTCTCCCGTAGCTTTGTCTATCTTCTGGTGCTCTCGCTCATCATGATCCTCGTAACGACACTTATGGTTATCCCCCGTGAACGGGGTATTCTCCTTCACGCCCTGGGATCTCAGGCACAGAGTCTCTCGGCATCTGTCGCAGAGGTAAGCGGCAATGCTTTTATTACGAAGGACTACAGTTTTATCGTTGACCACTGCATGCAGGTAATTCGCAGCAGTCCCGACATCCTCTATATTGTCGTTTCCCGCAATGACGGCTTTTCGATGATTCATACATCTTCACATTGGGAGGAGAAGAGAACTTCGGAGGTGGAATGGGGCAAGTTGTCAGCGGTCAACCCGACCGGGTCTATTCGTTATATCAACTTGGTTCGCAAGGATGTATACGACTATGCATTTCCGCTGCGGTTCTCAGGGATAGACTGGGGCCTGCTGCATTTGGGTCTTTCTCTCGATCAATACAATAAAGGAATTCAGACGATGTACAGAGGGATACTGGTCCTTTCGCTCGTCTGCATGATCATTGCGGTAATTGTCTCATATTTGTTCGCAAGGCAATTGACTAATCCCATCCTTGCATTGAGGCATGTAGCAGACCGGATTATGGAAGGCGATCTCAATGCCCGGACCGATATAGCATCGGGGGACGAGGTGGAAGATCTGGCAAGATCGTTCAATAGGATGACCGACAACATTCAAAGGTCGCAGAACGAAATCATTTCTACCCGCGACTACGTCGAGAATATCATCCGATCGATAACAGAGTCTCTGATCGTTATCGACCTCGACCTCAATATTAGAATGGTCAATGGCGCTACACTGGACTTAGTCGGATACAACGAAGCTGAGATGATCGGAAGACCCGTTGCAATGATCTTTGATAAAGAGGAAGTCATCACTCAAAGAAATGGAATTGATGAATTAATTAAGGAGGGCTTTATTCAAAACAGAGAGGCCCTTTGTATGTCAAAAGATGGCAGACGGATCAATGTCCTTTTTTCGGGGGCTGTCCTGCGCAGTGTGTCCGGCGACATAGAAGGATTCGTATTTGTCCTGCTGGACATAACCGAGAGAAAAATCGCGGAGAACTCCTTGAGACAAGCCAAGGAGGAGGCCGTATCCGCCAGCAAAGCCAAGTCTCAATTTCTTGCGAAGATGAGCCATGAGATACGCACTCCGTTA
>DATHCU010000094.1:0-6691 GCA_035319385.1 Thermodesulfovibrionales bacterium | reverse complement strand
TCATGCCTCCGAAGATGACATAGCCTATCATAAGAGTTCCTACGACCACGATAGCAACCTCGTAGGGAAGACCGAACATGAGTTTTATAAGCGTGCCTGCACCGACCATCTGTGCGATCAGGTAGAAGAGAACGGTCACCAGAGAACCCGTTGCCGCAGCTGCGCGTATAGGCCGCTGGCGCAAACGGTATGCAACTACGTCGGCAAAGGTGTATTTGCCTAAGTTCCTCAGGGGCTCCGAAATCAGGAACATAATGATAGGCCATCCGACCAGCCATCCGACTGAGTAAATGAGACCGTCATATCCTTTTGTCGAGACGAGTCCCGCTATCCCTAAGAAGGATGCGGCACTCATATAATCCCCTGCAAGGGCAAGTCCATTCTGAAAGCCGGTTACGCTTCTGCCGGCTGCGTAGAAATCTTTTGTCGTTCTTGTCCTCTTTGCCGCCCAGTAGGTTATGCCGAGGGTCGAAGCAACAAAAAGGAGAAAGAACATGACAGCAACAGGATTAAATTGTCCAATGATTGTCTGTGTCGCCTGTGGCATTTTTACCCTCCTATTTTTTCTTTCACTTTTTTAACAAGTACGTCGTACTTGTTGTTGGCCCAGCGGATGTAGATACCCGTGAATATCCAGGAAAGAATGATGGTTCCGACCGCGATGGGTATCCCTACCGTAATGGCCCCTGAAAGTTTTTGCGAAAGAAAGGGTTTGTTGAAGGCGATCAAGGCGATGAATCCAAAATACAGGACCAGTTCCAAGATGGTCAGTACGGTGGATATCGACCGCTTCTGGCTGGACAACGATTGAAAATCCTTGTCGTCAAGGATTTCCTGTGTGCTCATTTTCTTACTCATCCTAGACTCCCCTCCTTGGTGTCTTTTTTTTATGAGGCTAGAAATTGCTTATTTCGCCTGATGTCTTGAACCTATCACCTCCTTTTTCAGGATGCCCTATGTCCAGGAGCATGCCTAATGATTTTACCCCGAGGTCAGCGAGAACAGGGATGAACCGCTGAAAGAGCTGGGCGGTTATAAAGGAATCAAAAAGGGCGTCATGAGCGCCCCGCACTGGAATGTCGAAGCATTTTGCCATGTCGTAAAGCCCTGAGCTTCGACCCCCGGGGGGGAAGGAGGAGTGGGACGAAACCCGCTTCCTCATCCATTCATGAATGCTGAAAGTATCGATAACCGGATTCTGGATGGAACTGTTGAAGATACGTTTCATGTCGGCATTGATGAAAGACAGATCAATTGAAATGCAATGTCCGACAAGGATATCATTACCGCAGAACTCCAGGAAATCCGAAATTATACTATCTATATGGGGTTCTTCAGAAACATCGGAGGGAGTGATGCCGTGTATGACCACGCTTTCGGGCTTGAACTTCGAATCGGGTTTAACCAGTCTGTGAAATATCTGGCTGAGATCGATCCGTGTTCCCGTCATTTTCACCGCCCCGATCGATATAATTGAATCCTTCCTTTCGTTGAGGCCGGTAAGTTCAGTATCTATCACCACGAAACTGGTCTCACTGATCAGTTTTTTTTGATCAACAGAAATAGCGGACGGCTTCTTTATCTTAAAGAAATCAAGCATAACGATTACCAGATCATGGCTTTATAGCGCTCTATAATGAGGTCCTGTATCCTGGAAATGAGTTGAAATGTTTCCTTCGCTATCCTCTTTTCGAGGTTGCTCAGATTGTTGGGGTTGATAAAATTATCAATATCCCGGCCCTCTTTCATACATTCAAACTGGTTCTGTATCCGGAGAAGCAGTATGAACTCAAAGGCATGAAGGAGTTCATCTGCGTATTCTTTAACGATAGTATGCTTGTCACGAAGGGACTGTATCCTCTCCATAGTGGATGTTTCTTTCAGGCCTTTTTCAAGGGAGAAGAGCCTTACGATATCCACGAGCGGGGCAAGTCCCTTTATCTTGAGATTCAGCTGGTCCTTGTGCTCGCCGCTCTTTTCGACCACAAAGGTCTTCAGAAAACCTATGGGGGGCATATTCTTTATGGCCATGTTGGCCAGGTAACCCAGGAAGATTTTGTTGTCCTTTGCCATGGAAAGGGTGAATTCCTTCAGCCAGTCAAGGAGTCTCGCCTCTCCCGATATGGCCCTGACATCAAAGAAGGTCACCGAATTCAAGACTGCCTCTGAAGTCGGTGTGGATATCCAGCTCGTGAAATACTTCCGCCACATGTGAAGGGGTTGCCGCCACATCGGGTTGGTTGCCATGAAGTCCGCCGGGCAGGGCGGGAATCCGCATTTGAGCAGACCCTCTCTAACAAACAGAGAGAAGTTTCTGAAATAGTCCTGGGCCGCGCTTTCTTCCGCCGCAGATGCAGGGTCCGCATAGATAATAGCGTTGTCCTGATCGGTCTTGAAAGTCTGTTCCTTGCGGCCTTCACTCCCGAAGGCCATCCAGCAGTAAGGTACCGGCGGTTCTCCAAAACGCTCCTCTGCGATCTCGATGATCTTCTTCACCAGCCTGTCGTTGATCTCCGTTATGATTCGCGTGATGCTGCTGGCCTTTGCCCCTTCACCGAGGAGGAGACCCACTATGCTGTTGATCCTCTTCGAGACTGGAATCAGGGCATCCACAGTAGTCTGGCTTTCAATATCTTTGACGACGGACAGAGGGGATGTCCCCTGAATGAGCATCAGGTCGTGGTTGGTAAGCACTCCCTTGAGCTTGTTATCCTGCATTATAAGCAGATGGTGGACATTGTGCTTCACCATCTTCAGGATGGCTTCGAAACAGTATTCCTTGACATCGGCCCTGACATGCGGGACACTCATGATGTTCTTGACAGGTTCCTTGCAGTCTCTTCCCTTGGAAACCACTTTGTCCCGCAGGTCCCTGTCGGTGATTATTCCGGTGGGTGTTCCGTCCGCGTCGATAAGGATGAGAGAGCTGATGCTGTAATTCGACATGATCTCGGCGGCTTCCTGTATCGAGATCTTCTCGGAGGCATTGATGACACCCCTTGATGCGAATTCGCCCACAGGCATTGTGAAGAGGATCTTGTCCCCTCCGCTGTATACAAGGTTCTTGTTCTGGATTTCCTTGAACGTCTTGTCCAGATACTTGTTCAGAAAAGACTTGTGAAAAAACTCTCTGACCGCGGGATTGGTGAAAAGGAGATTCTGTATCGGCTCTCGCTTGATCAGATAGCAGATCGTATCATTGACCGCAACTACCGTCGCCCTGGCCTTGCCGCCCCCGAAGATCAGCAGGTAACCGATCAGATCGCCTTCTCCCCTATAATCTACAAATACCTCGTCGTTTTCATTCTTTATAGAGACCTTGACTTCGCCTTTCTTAATGACATATAGATACTCAGGTGCGGGCCCGCCCTGATATTGGACAACGGTCCCTTTAGGATAGAATTCCATTTTTACACTGCTGATAATGCTCTTTAGATTTTCGTCGTCGAGGAACTGAAAAGGGGGTATCTTTCTGAGGAACTCTATCACCTCTGTGACCAGCATCGCCTAATTCACCTTCGCGCGCACTACTTTAGAGGAGTTTTGATGATTGAGATGACCGGATGAAGTTTGCAGTAAATTCTTTACTTGCATAAAATACGTGTGATCCAGTATAAAATAGCCTCTGCATCAGAAAAAGTCTCCGATGCGGGAGGCTTGGGTAAGGTACAGTATACATAAAAATTTTCATAAAAGCAAACATTTTTGTATTATTAAAAGAGCGGAATACGGATTACAATAAAAGTGATGTCCCGATGCAGAAAATGAATGCGTGAGCGCGGGCAGCAGTCGACGGAATACTGAAAAATAGGAACATAAAAGGAGGATTGAGAATGCCAGAAATCAAGCGGATTGGAGTGATCACGAGCGGCGGGGACTGCGGGGGGCTCAACGCCGTAATAAAAGGCGTGGCGAGAGAGGCATATGCGCTCGGGATCGAATCTGTCGTTGTCCCTCACGGATACGCGGGGCTTTACAATCTTATCAAGATGGATCAAGTCGTCTTCCTGAATGCGGATCGGGTGAGCAAGATCGAGGCTTCCCTTGCCGGGTCTGAGGCAGGACATTCGAGGGTCAAGATAAGCAAGATCGACGACCCCAACAAGTATGAGAGGATAAAGGAAGGGCTGAAAAAATTCAAGATAGACGCCCTGGTAATAAGCGGTGGGGACGACACCGGCAGCGTGGTCGTGGATCTTTCTTCACAAGGGATACCCTGTGTTCACGTTCCGAAGACGATGGACCTGGACCTCCAATCTTACAGCGTGGGCGGAGATTCCGCCATCAACAGAATAGCGGTTTTTACGCGGGACTTAAAGACTACCGGAATGAGCCATAACAGGATTCTGGTGATAGAAGTATTCGGCAGATATGTGGGACACACCGCGCTCCGAGGAGGCATCGGCGCTGAGGCCGACGCCATACTGATACCGGAGATACCGGTTGACTTTGATGAGCTCTACGAACACATGAAGACTACATATTTCGCCAGGATTATGAGAAGCGATGTCAAGTCGGGGACCTATATAATGGTCGTTGCGGAGGGTATAAAGAACGTCAGCGGGGAGTTGCTCTATGATGAATCGATTCCGCCTGATGCTTTCGGACACAGGAAACTTACGGGTGCGGGTAAATATGTGAGACAACAGTTGGAGAAGAGGCTGAAGTCTGATCCGTCGGTGAAAGAATTCATGCAAAAGACAGGGATGTTTGCCCCGGGCGTCTACGAAACTCCCGAGGTGAGGGAGGTTACGCTCGGGCATCTGGTACGCTCCGGACACTCATCCGCGCGAGACGTGAATTTCGGCTACAAGGCTGGAGCCGCGGCTGTCTTTCTTCTCCTGGATGGAAAGACCGGCAACACGGTAGTGAACGTGGACGGCAACCAGATCTTCTATAGGGCGACAGCCGAAATCATAAAGAGGAGAGAAGTAAACGTCAGTGAGATAGCCATATTCGAGAGCCTTGGAACGTGCTTTGGAAGGAAGCCTGAGAAGTACGATTATGAAATTGTAGAGCAGAAAGGGCATATCGACAGGCATCTGTAGACGGCTTGTCCGAGGGGCCTTCTGACAGCACATGTTTCCGAGTCAACAGCGAAGATAGACTTATGGATAGGTAACCCTACCGGCTTCCCCTTAGACTAAAGGTCCCGAAGGCTTTCGGGATTAGCTTAAGAGGGGGTTAAGGGGAGTCAGCCTGCCTTATCACTCCGCCCACAGGGATGGTCCTTCGGATTTGATGTCTGCTACATAGGCCTTTATCTCTCGTCTGTAGAGTTTGCGAAGCAGTCTGGCCATCTGTCCGACGGGATAGACCCTGTCATCGACCCTGGAGACGGGCATCACCTCCATTGTAGTATTAGTGATGAAGACCTCGTCGGCCTCGTATATGTCTTTCTTGACGAACTTGCCTTCTTTGATTTCGAGACCCTCCCGTCCCGCCAGTTCAACAATCATTCCCCTGGTCACTCCGTCCAGTATACCGCACGCAATTGAAGGGGTGCAGAGGACGCCATTCCTGCAGAAGAAGATATTGCTGATCGTTCCCTCGGCAACTTTCCCTGTGGAATTCAGCATTACAGCCTCATGGGCATTGCTCTTTTTTGCTTCGATCTTGGCCAGGACATTATTCAGAAAGTTCAGCGATTTGATCTGCGGGTTGATAGCCTCCTTTATGTTTCTCCTCGTGCCGGCAATAATCATACTTATTCCCTTCTTGTAGTAGGACGCCGGATACTCCTTGAATTCCTGAGCGATAATGACCGTGGTGGGTTCGGGGCAGAAATCAGGATCGAGGCCTATAGCGCCGGGACCTCTGGACATCGTCAGCCTTACGTACGCTTCATTCAGAGAGTTTGCAAGGAGCGTCTCGTATATCGCGGTCTTCAGATGATCCGAATCAAAGGGAATCGTGAGCCCTATCAGGGATGCGGACCGATAGAACCTCTGAAGGTGCTCGGCTATCTTGAAGATGACACCATCGTAAACACGGAGTGTCTCATAGATTCCGTCTCCATACAGAAAACCGTGGTCAAAGACTGACACCACAGCCTCTTTGGCGCTGACTAACCTGCCGTTCAGGTAAATGTTCATTCTCTCAATCCTGTCCGTATTCTCTAGCGCAGACGTTTGAAGTTCTGCATGAATTCTTCCCTGTTCATCCCATTCCCGTAAACGCTGAAGAATTTGACCTGGAATGCCTTTGTTTTGTTCTCGCTCTTATACCGGTATTTGTCCCACTCTTCGTTCGTGATGGTCTTGTTTTTATCTGCGTCGAGAGCGGCCCATTCATCCAGGCTTATTATCCCGTCCTTATTAGTGTCGCAGGACTGAAAGATCTCTTCAGGATTGCACTCCTGCTCCGGCGCCTCGGCAGAACCAGCCGGGACCGCCCAAAGCATGATGATTCCGCATATGGCGGGAAGCAACTTGCTCTTCATAATGTTTCCTCCTTTTGTCGCTGTCAGAGAATGTTTATAAGAATGTCTTAATTATAGCGACATAATTCATCTGTTGAAAGTCCAGAGGGGGGATGAGTACTTTTGCGATTCGAGTTCCCGGGCAAAACAAACTTCTTCTTCCGACGGGGAGGAGATGATGAAATCAACATCAAACATCTCTTCAAAAGACGTCCTGATAGCGTCTTTGACCGTGGCTGTTTCCAGGCCTGGCAGCATATCCTTCAGTCC